>CAJTZR010000007.1 GCA_910584035.1 uncultured Christensenella sp.
GGGAATAATCTTTTTAGCGATAGCCATTATTTGTCTTATGACAATTGGTTGTTTGGCGTCTACTAATGTTATTGTTATAGGCGGTGCAAAGAAAGGTAGTCTTGCTAATTTTGATAATAAAGAAGTTGTAGCAGATAGTGAATTTAATGAGAATGACTATGACTTTAAGCTTAGTGGTACTTGTGAGGCAATGGCTACTGAATGGGATAAGGCAGTTAAGCAATCTAAATCAAATGGTGGTAAGCAAGTTAAGGTGTTAATGAAAGGCAATTGGATAGCTGAAAAAACAGAAATGATACTTGATAATGAGCAAACTGAAACTACTAAATTTGGTGACTTAGAGGGTTCTTTTAAAGATGGAGCTATATATGTGCCAGCTGGAGTTAATATATTATTAGACCTAAATGCTTGTACTATTGATAGGCATATAAAAGCAGCTACATACAATGGAATGGTATTTATGGTTAGTGGTGGAACTTTGACTATTGAAGATAATAAATATGATGAAGAAGTGATGTTGACAGAATACAATGTCTATAAAGATGCGTCATTTGGATTTTTGCAAAGAAGCTTTGCTAACAAAGCGAGAGGTGGTATTACTGGCGGTGCTGGTCGTAGTCAATCTGGTGGTATATATGTGGAAAATCAAGGGACAATTAATTTTAATAGTGGTAAAATTTTCAATAATGAATATGCCAAATTAGGTGGTGGAATATATGCTTTTGAGAGTACTATTAATATGAATGGCGGGTTAATTTTTAATAATAAGGCAGCTCAGCAAGGTGGCGGTATATATGCCACTGAAAATAGTAAAGTAAATATCAACAATGGTTTTATAATGTCAAATTTTGCAGAAGTAGATGGCGGAGGAATATACTGTGAGAATACAATTGTGAAAATACAAGATATAATTGTACATTCTAATTCTTCTATCATAGGAAATGGCGGAGGAATATGCTTAACTAATTGTGAAACTATAATTGATAATGGAATATGTTATGCGAATAGTAATGATTTTGATGGTGGCGGCATTTATGCTGAGGAAGGGAAAATTGTTATCAATAATGTATTATCAACTAAAAATTTAGGTTTACACGGTGCAGGTCTTTATTTAAGAGACGGAATTGATGCAACAATAAACAATGCCACTTTAAGTTATAATAAGGCGTTTGGTGTAGGGGCAGGATTGTTCGTTTTCGTTGAATCAAAATGCGTAATAAATAATATTAATGTAATTGGTAATGAATCATTTTTTATTAGTACATATGGAGTTTCGGGAGTTGGAATTTGTGTTGGTAATGCTGCTAATTTAACTTTAAATAACGGAATAATTTCAGATAATAAAGTTCTTGAAAGACATCCTACTAATGAAAAATATCTAGGATATGGTGTGGGTATCGCAATGATGGATAATTTGCAATATGACGAGCCTAGTATTATTAACTTAAATGGTGGAACAATTACACGTAATTTTGGCTTAGATATGGGAGCTGGAGTATATAATTCTACAGATGATGGTATTATAAATTTGAGTAAAAGCGTAAAGATTTTTGATAATTACAAAATGGATAATGATAACAGAGATATACTTACAAATTCCGATGTGTATTTAATTGAGAGTCAAAAAATTAATATCATAGATAGCTTTGATAACATTATTGAGCCACACATTGGTATTAATTTAGCAGATGATTATGGTAATGAGCCATTTACTAATGGTTATAGTACTTATAATTCCGATTCACCTTATATGCACTTTTTCAATAACAAAGTATCAAGCATTGCAGCTTTAAATAATGGTGATGTTGTGTTTGAGAATATCATTAGTAGTAATGTTTACGATTTTGTATATTTGGAAAATGGTACAAGAAAGAATTATTCAGATAATAATATAGTACACGCAATAAATGATTATGCAAAAAGACAAGAGGTAAATGGTGGTAAGTTAGTACTAGGCAATATAGCACCAAACACAAGTATAAACCAATTTATAAGTAATATAAATTATGAGGGAACAACAATCAAATTGCTAAATGGGGCAAATGAAGTGGTATTTGGTGATGGAGCGGATAGCAAATTTGCGGATAAATTAAATAGTGGTAATGAATTTGCCGTTGGAACTGGTTGGAGAGTAGAGATATACACCAATGGTGGTGAAATGATAGAGGAAATGTATTTATCAGTATTAGGTGATTTGACTGGTGATGGCAAGGTAAACTCTGCAGATGTTAATTATATTAGACAAATGATAAATGATAAAAATGTTTATGACAATTTGAATGATAAGCCATATATTCAACTAGCGACATTGATTGTAAACAAGAATGGTTTAGCAAATATTGATTGTGAAATACTTTGGAATGTGGCTTGTGGCAAGATAGATATAGCTGACTTTATTTAAATTTTAGCATTTTCAAATTTAATGACACATTAATTTTAATTATCGGAAATTGTCCTACATACACTCCACAGAAAAGTTATTCTGTGGGTGACCCCGATAAGCGGAGCGAAGCATTTTTTGCAGTTACTGATTTTAATGCAAATAGTGTTAGACTTGTTTATCAAGTTAAAAGTGTTAGTTTTTGTTTAAATTTGAGTTTTCTCAAATTTAACAACACCTAAATTTATATTATCGTAAGCTGTACATTTACCCACAAGATAGCTTTTTTGTGTGGACCCCAATAGTGACACATAGTGGCATTTGACATCAGCAAGTGTTAATTTAAATAGTGTCAGTTCATTTTAAGTTTTCTCAAATTAAATGACACATAATTAATATTAAACAATATAGTGCAAAAGGCTTTATTAAAAGTTAAAACATTATAAAAACAAGAGATTTAAAAAATAAAAAGATTTAAAGCAAACAAGATGCTAGTTAAGCATCTTGTTGTTTTGGTAAAGACAACCAACAGCTATGCTGGTGTGAATATAAAATTTTTAGCTATACGTATATAAATATTGAGCGTATCAAGTTAGTAGCAAGTAAATGCAAATTACTAGCAATAAAAGTTTAAAATTGATACATAAATATCAGTCGGGCAATAGTTGCAACTATTGGTAAATTGCTGAGCCTATAGACTTGGCTAGTAATATGCCCTAAAGGGGGCAAAATCAAACCACCAGTTTAGCTGGTGGTTTAGACTCTTTATTTAGCTTTTTAACTATTCGTTTAGTAGTCTTTCAACATATTCCATAGTTGCATCTGGGTCATAGGTTTTGGCTTTTATTAGTAGCAAGTCACCACCCTCAAGCTTAGTTTCCGCACTGGCAATTAATTGTTCGTCCTTTTTGGAGATAGTTTTTACTGCACATTCTGGTGGCCATAATAAGTCTTTTATCAATTTGCCGTCCGCAAAAGAATTATGTTCAACTGTAACTTTAAAGCTTATTTGTTTTTGAGATTTACCCTCACGTTCTTCCTCGACATTACGTTCAAGTAGTGCATCGTAAAGAGGTGGTTGTTTAAATAATTCCGCAACAATGGTTGCAATGAAAATTGTTATACCAGTAAATAGGAAAGAGTGGAAAGAGCCAGTAACCTCCATAACTAGTACCATTGCTGTTATTGGTGTACGTACACTTGCACCAAAGAAAGCTGACATTGAGATTACAATAAGTAGTTTATACAATGAGGTTTCAAGCCCTGCCATTTGGAAAAGATTACCAAACAAACCGCCAAGTAAAGCACCTATAGTCAGCATAGGGATAAATAAACCGCCAGTCGCACCGCTATTGAATGATACTGGTATCAATATTAATTTTACTAGTAATAAAACAAGTAACATCCACCAAATATAGTTGCCGTTACCAATATTCATTATTAAAGAATGTCCACCGCCTACAGTATCAACTAACGCTAAACCAACACAGCCACAAAGCAAGAATGTGAAAACAAGTTTAAACCATTGTGGCAATTTTTTAGGTACTATTTTTTGTGAGTTAAGAATAAGCCAGTTAAAGCCTACGCTTGAAAGTCCGATTATAATACCAAGAATAACTAACATCCAAATATTTTGCAATGCGAATTTATCTGGGAAAGCTCCGAAATCAAATAAATAACCAGTACCACCCCAAAGTTTGGATATTGCGTTTGAAACCAAAGTACCTATAGTTACTGAACAACCTGCAGTTAAAAGTAACATTGGTGTAACTTTTTTTTGTACCTCTTCTATTACAAAGATTATTCCCGTTAGAGGAGCATTAAAGGCTACAGCCAAACCAGTACCCGCACCCGCAGACATTATATATCTTGTCCAAGCCATACGGCATTTTAGTACTCTGCAAGCACCTTGAGCAGTTGTTGCACCAATTTGAATAGATGGTCCCTCTGAACCCAAAGATATGCCACCAAAGTAGGTAAGTAGTGAGGATAAAATAGTTGTAAGCAATACTCTTAGCCAACGGAAAGTCAATATGCCACGCAACACACCCTCTGTACGAGGAACTCCTGAACCTTTACATTCTGGTGTTGCTTTAAGTAAAAAGTGACAAATTAGAGCAATAACTACAAGTCCGAATAAAAATAATGGTGTCCAAAGCGGGTTGCTACGAACTAAAGTATAAATATCTTTTGACCATTCTGTTAAAAGATTTGCAAACTTTGTATACAAGCCAACAAGAATACCAACAACAATACCGCATACACCACTATAGCAAATTACTGGGATAATAACATTGCGGAAATGCCCCAAAGTAGGCCGCATACTGAATGTGTTTTTAGGCTTTTTTTCTAATTCTGTATGAGTTGCCATATCTTCAATAATTACATTGGAGATATTGTCATTTTTGTCATATTCCTCATCGTAAAAAACGTTTTTATAAAAAGTCGAATTGTCATTAACATCTGTTAAGGTACGATTTTCGGAGGGTTTTTCGATTAAATTGTTCTCTTTTTGGTTGTTCAAGTCGTTATTTTGCATATGTAAATTTATCCATAATTTTATTATAGGTTTAGTATATCTTAATTTATGGCATATGTCAAGCACGCTAAATAATTTACTTTTTAAAAGTAACTTTTTATCACCGCTGGGTAGCATATTGCATATATTGTATTAATTTAAATTTGTAGGGGGTAGATATGAAACCAATAAAAGTTGATTTAGAGTATCCAGAAATTGATATAGATTGTTTAAGCTTGAGTGATTGCCGTTGTTTAATGGAAGATTATGGCGGTGCGGAAAGTGAGCTTACTGCTATATTGACTTATATGTATCAAGCATATGTAATACACGAAATGGAAGAATATAAGGAATTATATGAAACTTTGGAGGGAATCGCTATAGCTGAAATGCACCATCACGAATTATTAGGTAAGACTATAGTTGAATTGGGCGGTACTCCAGTTATGGGTGGTAACCAAAAATTTTGGAATGGCAGTATGGTGAACTATTGTAAGGATATAATCAATATGATTAATATTGACATTAAGTCGGAACAAATAGCTATCGAAAATTACAAAAAAACTATTAGATGTGTACAAAATTATTCTATTCGTGAGTTAATTGAGCGTATTATTATGGATGAGGAGTTGCATATTTTAGCACTTGAGGAACAAAAACGCAAAATATTAGGTAATTGATATGCTAATAATTTTTTGCAAAACAAGAATTTGCAAACGGTGTTAGTCGCAGATTTAATTTGATTAAAGAAAGCTTTTGTTTAAGTATAAATTATAAGCAAAAGCTTGTTTTTATATGTCCTTAATTTTTTAACATAGCAAGCAATACCTAATTTTTTAATTACTTTAAATAATATAAAAGCAATATTGCTAAAGAGTTGTTTTTTAAATAAGAATATACTTACGCAAATAAAAATTAATATTTTGAGCAGTAGCAATTATTAATAATTAGTAATTTATTAAAAGGATATATCTTCAAGCATAGTAAATAGGTATTTTTTTACTAATTAGATTGTCTAAAAGTGTCGAAATATAGCAAATATTCATTATAAATAGCTTAAATTTTACTTAAAATAAATAAAAATACAAAAAAACACTTGTTTTTATAGTTTATTTGTGATATTATAGTAAAGCTAAGTAGAATGGAGGTTTATTCTAATGAATATGTTAAACTCATTAATGTATATAGTAAGTGCCGCAGGTAAAGACTATACTGGAATTCATATTTTCAGAGATGTTTTAGTTGTATTTATGGTACTACTAGCAATCGCTATTATTGTGCTTATCCTTATGCAAAAAGGTACAAATGACAATATTGGTGTAATTGGCGGTGAAACAGACACTTATATGGGCAAAAACAAAGGTCAAAATAGAGAGAAAAAACTTAAGCTTGCTACTGCAATTATTGGTGCTATTATTGTGGTTATGGCAATTATTTACTTTATTTTGGCGGTTGTATAATTTAATGCTTTGTATATTTTCGGCTGTTGCCTAGCGGTTACAGCCGTTTTATTTTTGTATAAAGAGCTGTATGATTTTTGGTTAAAATATTGCACGAAATTACTTTTTGTAAAAAAATATAAATCAATTAATCAAGTTGTGTTGCAAATTAAAAGTTATTTATAGGTTATAATTTTTTAAATTAATTGTTAATAATATTTTGAAAGAATTGTTAATAATTTTATAAACATTGAAATTTTATTGCAGAAAATGTGTTATTAATATTGGTTAATTAAAATTGATTATCAATAATGTTTAAGTAAAGTTGATTGCAAATTTAATTATAGTAAAATAAATATAAAATTATATAATTAAGTTTTGCAAAGTATTAATTGGATAATAGACAGAATATAAAAATAAAAATCTCGCAAAAATTCTACAATCTAAATTTGCGGGAGTGTGAGAAAAATGGAATTTGAATTTAAAATAGCAGAAAAAATTGAGGAACTTAAGATTGATGGATTAACTTGTAGAGCAATTGCTAACAAGTTAGGTTTTTATAGCAATTTTGAGGTTAATGAGATATCCAAAGTGCTAAACGGAATGGTAAAAAAAGGTGTTATTACTGCTAAGGGTAATAAGTTTTTTAAATCTCAAAAGAGCAATGTTATAAAAGGTGTGTTACGTGGTAATCAAAGGGGTTTTGCTTTTTTAGTTCGTGAGGACGGCGGAGACGATTTGTTTGTTCCGCATAGAAATCTTAATAAAGCACAACACGGGGACACAGTGTCTTGCGTTATCGTAAAAGGTGATGAGGCAAAAGTTGTTAGTATTGAAAAACGAGGTTTGTCACGAATTGTTGGTACTTATCAAAAAAGCAAGAATTATGGTTTTGTGGTTGCGGATAATAGCGATTATTACTCAGATATATTTGTGCCAAGCGGTTGTGATTTAAAGGCGGCAAATAACACTAAAGTTATTGTTGAGATAACTAAGTATTCAGACCGCAGTCCAGAGGGTAAAATTGTTGAGATTATTGGCAAAGCGGGTGAAAAGCAAAGTGATGTGCTTGCAATTTTAAAATCATATGGCTTTTTCAATTACTTTCCAAAAGAGGTTGAGAGAGAGGCTCAAAGTATGCAAGTTGCACCAAGTGGTGATAGAACTTCTTTTGTGGATATGCTAACTATTTCTATAGACGGCGATGATAGCAAAGATTTAGACGATGCAATCTCTGTTTTTAAATATGATAATTATTATAAGCTGTATGTGCATATAGCAGATGTTTCGCATTTTGTTAAAAAGAATAGCGTTTTGGATAAGGAAGCTTTTAAGAGATGTACAAGCGTATACTTTCCAGATAATGTTTATCCTATGTTGCCTCCTATTTTGAGTAATGGACTTTGTTCCTTGAATGGTGATGAGGAAAGACTAACTTTGACTTGCGAGATGATGATTGGTTTTGACGGCAATGTTTTGGATAGCAAGCTTAGCAAGAGTATTATTAAAAACGATTACGCTATGACTTATGCAAATGTGCAAAAAATATTGGACGGCGACAAGGAGTTAATTGAAAAGTATTCCAAAGTTCATAAAATGATTTGTGATGCTTACGATTTGTCTAGGATATTGAATGAAAAACGCCAAAGACGTGGCTGTATTAATTTTGAGACTAAAGAGTGTAAGATTATTTTGGATAGTAATGGCGATGTTAAGGATATTAAACCTTATCCTTATTTAATAAGTAATAGCATTATTGAGGAATTTATGCTTGTGGCAAATGAGAGCGTTGCAAAATTTATGTGCAGTTTGGAGTTGCCGTTTGTGTATAGAACTCACGAAGAGCCAGACGGCGAAAAAATGCTAGAGTTTAGAAAGTTTGTAGAGTCTTGCGGATATAGATTGGATAAGGGTAAAATGCACCCAGCAAAATTGCAAAAATTGCTTACGGAACTGGAGGGAACGCCAGTTGAAAGTATTATCTCTAAAGTTATGCTTAGAAGTATGAAAAAAGCAAAGTATACTATAGATAATTTAGGACACTTTGGACTTGCTTCGGAATATTATTGTCATTTTACTTCACCAATTAGAAGATACCCCGACTTGCAAATTCATAGAGTTATAAAGGGTATGCTTGACGGCAACTTAGGCAATTTGGATAATTTGGAAAATTGGTGTGCAGAGGTTGCGGAAACTTCAAGTGAAAGAGAAAGAGCTGCGGAAATGGCTGAGCGTGATATTGACGATTATTACAAAGCGGAATATATGCAAAGGCATATTGGCGATATTTTTGATGGCATTATTAGCGGTGTTACATCTTTTGGCGTGTTTGTAGAGTTGGAAAATACTTGTGAGGGACTTGCAAGGCTTAACAATCTGCCACGTGATAAATATGAGTTTTTGGAAAACAGATATTTGCTTAAAGGTACTAAGCATAAATACACATTGGGTGACAAGGTCAAAATTGAAGTTTTAGCTACTGATATTGAAAATAGAAAGGTTACCTTTAAAATTTTGGATGATTTACAAGAAGAAAGCACGCAAGAGGATATTGAACTTAAAAAGGATAACTTTGTCAAAGAGGATAAAGGTTCCAAAAACGAATTGAATAGTAAGCCAAAAAATGATTTAAAAGATAATTATAAAAAAGAGTATAATAGCGGTAACAAACAAAAAAAATCTGATTTTGCAAAATATTCGGAAAGAGGGAATGGAAAAAGCGGTCAGTCAAATAAAAAGGGCAAGCCACATTCGGGTAATAGTAAAAGTAAAAAGAAAGGCAGATAATAGAGGTGTTATATGAGTAATATCAAAATAGTTGCGACTAATAAAAAAGCGTATCACGATTATTTTATTGAGGACACTTTGGAAGCGGGTATTGTGCTTGTTGGCAGTGAGGTAAAGTCTATAAGACTTGGGGCTGTAAATATGAAAGATACTTATTGCATAATAAGAGGTGACGAGATAGAGTTAATCAATATGCATATTTCGCCTTATGAAAAGGGTAGCTATTTTAATGTGGATAGCAGACGTGCTAGAAAATTATTACTTAAAAAGGCAGAAATCAATAAGTTGCGTGGCAAGGTGGAACAAAAAGGTTTTACCCTTGTGCCTACTAAACTATATTTTAAACAAGGCTTGGTTAAAGTTGAGGTGGGTGTTGCAAAAGGTAAGGAATTGCACGACAAAAGGCAAGCGTTGCAAGATAAACAACTAGCAAGGCAACTTGAGCGAGATTTAAAAAATTACAATAGATAATTTGTTATAAAATTTACTTTTTTAACGAAAAATATTGAAAAATATTATTTTTTAAGATATAATGATAAATATATATATAATTTTTAGGATAAGAAAAAAATTAAATTAAAAAATTGTAGTAGCTAATATTTTGAGTAGCAATCAAAAAAAATTTAATTTAAAAACGAGGTGCAATAATGATAAAAAAGAAAAGAGTGATGTTATTGGGTATTGTATCCATATTAATTATTGCATTGAGTGTGTTTTTGTCTGGGTGTAGTATATTTAATGATGAAACATATTTTGGAATTCCTACTGCTATTATGAATTGTCAGATGGAAATGTAGATAAAGAAAAGGAAGACTTTAAGCTTTACGTTGGTGAAACTATCATAGGTAAGCATATAAAATATAATGGTATACATTATGACGTTACTCAAGATGAAGATGGTTTTATTTATATTACACTTGATGTGGATTATACTGTATATAAACATAAAGTTATTTATTTTTATGAAACGGGATTGTTAGAAGTAGGTTTTCCTGAAGTATTGGTATTTAAACAAAAAAATAAAAAGAAAATTGAAAATTATGGAATTCCTAAAGGTACATACAATTTAGTGCAAGAAGAGTTACTAGAAAATAACGAAATATTAACGGAACTTGTAGTAGATGATGGTGTAGAGTTTGGAGAAAATAAATATATCTTTAGTCAAGCTGAAGATGGAAAAATTTATATATCTACTAATGAAACAATGAACGACAAAAAGCAAATAATTTATTTTTATGAAGAGAAATTGTTGCAAGTTAGATGGAATGAGAATATAATTTTGCAATTTAAGCAAGAAGAAATAAAAGATGAAATTAATAAAGAATAATATTAAAATATAAAGATATAAGGAGTGCATTATGGATATACAGACTAAATGTGTGCAAGCTGGATACGAGCCAAAAAATGGTGAACCAAGGGTTTTGCCACTTTATCAATCAACAACTTATGTGTACGATACTCCAGAGCAACTTGCAAAGTTGTTTGACTTAAGTGAGGACGGACATATTTATACAAGAATTAGTAACCCAACAGTTGCTGCTTTTGAGGCAAAAGTAAATGCTTTAGAGGGTGGTGTTGGAGCAGTTGCTTGCTCTAGCGGACTTGCTGCGGAAACTTTGGCAATACTTAATGTTTGTTTTGCGGGTGATAATATTGTCAGCTTGGCTACTATTTATGGTGGTTCATTTAATTTGTTTAATGTTACACTAAGAAAGTATGGTATTGATACAAGATTTGTATCACCAAAGGCAAGTTATGAGGAAATTGCAAAAGTTATAGACGATAAAACAAAAATCATTTATTGTGAAACACTTGCAAACCCTAATATGAATATTGCTAATTTTGAGCTACTTGCAAAAATTGCTAATGATTATGGTATTTTGTTTGTAGTTGACAATACTTTAGCAACTCCAATTATTTGTAGGCCTATTGAACACGGAGCAAATGTAGTAGTACATTCCACTACAAAGTATCTTGACGGACACGCAAGTTGTGTTGGCGGTATTATTGTAGATGGTGGCAACTTTAATTTTAAAGATAATCCAAGGTACCCAGAGTTTAACACTCCAGACGAAAGTTATCACGGCTTGGTATATACAAGTGTTGCACCAGCTTGCTTTAGCACAAAAGCTAGGGTGCAAATGATGAGGGATTTGGGTAGCTGTATGAGTCCGTTCAATGCATATCTTACAAATTTAGGGTCAGAAACTTTGCACTTGCGTATGAAACAACATAGTGATAATGCATTGCTTTGTGCAAGAGCGTTAAGTGAAAATCCAAAAATTGAATGGGTAAAATATAGCGGTTTGGAAAATGACGAAAATTATGACCTTGCTCAAAAGTATTTTAGCGGTGGCTTAAACTCTGGTATGGTTGTATTTGGAATTAAAGGTGATAGAGAACAAGTTTGCACTTTTATGAAAGCGTTAAAACTTGTAAAAATAGTTACTCACATTGCGGATGCTAGAACTTGCGTATTGCACCCAGCAACTACTACTCACAGACAATTATCCAGTGAGGAACTTGTTGCGTGCGGTATTAGCGAAAATTTAGTAAGACTTTCAGTGGGTATTGAAAATCCTTACGACATTATTAGCGATTTAGAGCAAGCATTACAAGCAATTTATTAATTATACAATTTGACAAGAATTTGTAAAAAGGAGATGAGATTATGCCAATAATTATACCAAAAGCATTACCCGCTTTTAGCATATTACAAGACGAAAATGTATTTGTAATGCCAAAGGTTAGGGCGGAAACACAAGATATCAGACCTATTGAAATTGCAATAGTCAATCTAATGCCTACAAAGATAGAAACTGAAACTCAACTAATGCGACTTTTGGGTAATTCCTCTTTGCAAGTAAATGTTACTTTGATAAAAATGGGTAGTTACGAAAGCAAAAATACAAGTGCTGAACATTTGGACAAGTTTTATCAAACATTTGACGAAATCAAGGGTAAAAAGTTTGACGGAATGATAATCACTGGAGCACCAGTGGAAACTTTGCCATTTGAGCAAGTAATGTATTGGGAAGAACTTACTCAAATAATGGACTATGCCGATAAAAATGTAACTTCTACAATTTTCATTTGCTGGGGGGCACAAGCTGGGCTTAACTATTACTATGGTATTGGAAAGCCATTGTTACCTAAAAAAATGTTTGGCATTTATCCTAATAAAGCTGTTGCCAAGTTTGATAAACTACTTAAAGGTATGGACGATACTTTTTATATACCTATGAGCAGACATTCCACTATAGACGAGGAGGCAGTGTTAGCTAATGAAAATTTGCAAGTACTTGCACAATCAAAAGAGGGTGGCATTAGTATTATCAAAAGTATTGATGATAAAAAGTTTTTCTTTATGGGACATAGTGAATATGATAGGGATACTTTAAAAACAGAGTATTTGCGTGACCTAGCAAAAGGTGATAAGATTGACCCACCAATTAATTATTTTGTAAATGGTGATATAGATAATATCAATGTAAACTGGCGTAGTACTGCTAATTTGTTATACTATAATTGGTTGAATTATTATGTATATCAAGTAACACCATATCAAATTTGATATTTTATTAAAGCATAACTTATTTGATTTTAACAAAATATTTATAGTTTTAAGGACTTTATTTTTTGTCATATTTAGATTTTGTGTAAATAAATTAAAGTTAGTTTAAATTGAAAAAGTTATTGCTTTGTTGAAAAATATTCTTTATGGGTACTTAAAAATATTACGTTATTGTTAATATTCTTTAGGTAATGTCATAAAAAATAAATTATATATTTCATTTTATTTGTATTAATTTAGTAGTTTTATGTATACTAAATGTATGCGAGGAATTAGTTTTGAAAATAAAAAATTAATCGGTATTAATAAGCTGTTTTTGCTTTTAGTACCGATTTTTTGCATATTATTGGCAATTTTTACCATAAATTACAATACAATAAATTGTGTTATTGCGAATGATAGTTTAGTTTACAATACAACAACTTGTAACTCAAATGATAGCGAGGTTATATCCTCATTTACTACAGATTACAGCCATAGCACTCCCGATAGAAAGCATAATATTAGGTTAGCATTAAAAAGCTTAAATGGTGTTGTGGTTAAATCGGGTATGGAATTTTCTTTTAACAAAGTTGTTGGCAAACGTACAGAGGAAAGAGGTTATAAAAAGGCGTTAGTTATATTTAAAGGTAGCTATGTAGAGGGGGTAGGTGGCGGAGTATGCCAAGTATCTTCTACATTATATAATGCGTGGTTGCTTGCTGGTTTAGATACTGTGTCAGTTAAGGCTCATACTTTGCCGTCATCTTATGTCGAATTGTCAAGAGATGCTACCGTAAGTGAGTATATTGATATGGTCTTGTTAAATCCATTGGAAAGTGATGTTAAAATACAAACTAGCTATGATGAAAACAATATCACTATAAATATTTTGGGACAAAAGCGAGAGTGTGAGTATAGCCTAAAGTCAGAGACCATTGAGGTACTGCCATTTAATGAGGACATTATAGAATTGGACGAAGTGGGCGAAGATGAGTATTTTATTGGAAAAGTTGGGTACAAGTCACGTTTAATAATTACTATTACCAAAGGCGGTCGAGTTGTTGCAAAACGAGTGTTGAGAAATGACTATTATATTCCACAAAATAGTGTAAAAATATTGCGAAAATCGGTAGTAAATTGATTTTTATCTTTTGGAAAGTTGCTTTTTAATTGATAAAACTAATACAATATTTGTAACAATTTTGACATTTGCACATATTATAAACTTTGAGAAGCAAATTTTAAGCCCGCTTAAAATTTTGTATTGCGAGTGCAATACTGCTTGCTGACGCAAGTACTTCTCGTTTGAATTAACATCAGCTACTGTCAAATGACACTACGTGTCGCTTGACGACCGCTTTAGATAATATAAATTATGTGTCGTTAAATTTGAGAAAGCTCAAATTTAAATAAAAGCTAACGCTTTTTGCTTGACAAATCAAGCCGACACTATTTGAATTAACAATTGCTGATGTCAAATGCCACTACGTGTCGCTTATCGGGGGCTCACAAAATAATTTTTTTGTGAGGTGTATGGATAGCTTCCGATAATGTAAAATTGAAAGCAAAAAGCTTATGATTAAATTTGCTTTACAGAGTTTTTAGTATATTGACAAATTTAATAATTTGTAGTATAATTTCTTTTGTATTAAAAAGCAAGAGGTGTGTTATGTCAAATTATAAAGACGATTACAAATATTGGCTAACTAAAGTTACAGGGGCAGAGTTGGAAGAACTTGCTTCTGTTAAAGATAATGATGAGCAATTGAAACGTAGATTTGCTATTCCGCTAGAGTTCGGCACTGCTGGAATGAGAGGGATAATTGCATTGGGTACTGGCTGTTTAAACAGATACACTGTAAGGCGTGCAACTCAAGGTGTTGCAAACTTTATCAAGCAAACTGGAGCTGAGGCAGTGCAAAGAGGTGTTGTAATAAGTTATGACACACGTAATTTCAGTTATGAGTTCGCATTGGAAACTGCAAGTGTACTTGCGTATAATGGTATCAAAGTTTATTTGTATAATGATACTCACCCTGTACCTATGTGCTCATTTGCTATTAGATATTTGAATGCTTTTGTTGGAATAATGATTACAGCATCCCACAATCCAAAAGAGTATAATGGTTATAAGGTTTATGGTGAAGATGGGGCACAAATGTCACCAGAGGATACTGAGGTTGTAGTTAAGTATATTAATGAGATTTCAGATTATTTTAGCGTACAAGGTGTTGAGATTAATCATAGCCGTGATAAAATTCAAGCAATGAATAATGAGCTTTTGCAGAATAATATAATTGTTATAGGCAAAGATGTTGAAGATGCTTATTTTGCAGAACTTGCTAAGTTGTCATTAAGTCCAGATGCAGTGCGTGAGGTTGCAAGCAAAATTAAAATTGTTTACACTCCATTGCACGGCAGTGGATATAAGCCAGTTACAACCATATTAAAACAAATGGGGATACCTTGCAGTGTGGTTGAGGAACAAAAAGCACCAGACGGAAATTTCCCAACAGTTGCTGTGCCTAACCCAGAGCAACCCGATGCGTTAAAGATGGGTATTAATCTTGCAAAACAATTGCGTAGTAATATTGTTATTGGTACTGACCCAGATGCGGATAGAATGGGCGTTGCAATTAAGGATAACAATGGCGAGTTTATTTTGTTGTCTGGTAACCAAATTGGTGCAATGATGATGGATTATATCCTAAAAAGGCGTAAAGATATGGGCATTTTGCCGTCTAATGGTGCGGTAGTAAAGACTATTGTTACAACAAATCTTGCGGATATGATTGCTAAAAGCTATGGCGTAACTGTGTATAATGTACTTACTGGCTTTAAATTTATAGGTGAGAAAATAAAAGAATGGGAAGCTAATGGAAAGCATACTTTCTTGTTTGGATATGAGGAAAGCTTTGGTTATTTGTCTGGTACTCACGCAAGGGATAAAGATGCTGTTGTTAGTGCTATGCTTTTTGCTGAAATGGCTTGCTATTATGAGAGTAAAAATATAAAATTGTATGATGTATTACAAGATTTGTACAAAAAGTTTGGATATTTTGTTGAGGTTTCAAAATCTATTGCTTTTGGCGGTGTCAATGGTATGGCTGAAATGAAAGCAGTAATGGATAAATTGAGAAGTCGTCCTATCAATAATATAGCTGGCTTGCCAGTGCAAAAATTTATTGACTTGCAAAGCGGTACTTGTAAAAACATAGACGGAAGTGTGGAAAAAGTTCAACTGCCAAAAACAAATGTACTTAAATTTACTTTGTCTGAAGACGAATGGTGTTGCGTTCGTCCATCTGGTACAGAGCCTAAATTGAAAATTTACGTAAGTGTTAAGGGTGATAGCGTAGAGCTTGCAAAAACTAAAAACCAAGATGTTTTAGGTTTTGTGGAAATGTTGGTCAACAACTAAAATTAAGTAAGTATATGGCTAATTCTTAATAGCAAAAGTAAAAATTATGCAAATATTTAACTGAATTACGTAAATTGTAATATAATTTTTTAAATATTATTGCTTTAATATAATTAATGTGATATAATTAAGAAAATAATTCTTTATGGTAGGTAATTATGAGGATTAATATAACAGAAAACTGGAATGTGAAGAGTAAAAAAGATAAGAGTAGGGAAAATATCAACATTCCGTTCGCTTATGCATCCGATGGTAGCAAGAAAAGAGTTAAGTTTTCTAAGCAGTTCAAAATTAACGTAAAGAAAGGTGAGGAAGCCCTTGCTAAAAATAGGCGTTATGTATTGGAGTTTGAGGGTATTGCCTCTCACGCTACAATTGAGCTAAATGGTAGACAACTAGGCGAACATTCTGGCGGGTTTATGCCATTTGCAATTGATATTACTGCTGCTATAGTTTTTAATGAAAAGAATAGATTGATTGTTTATTTGGATAATATTCCAAACAATGATGTTTTGGGACTTGCTAAATCAAGCGAGAATTTATATGAGGATTATGTAGGTATTATTCGTGATGTTTATTTAAACATTATTGAAAAAGAATGCTTTACTAACATTTATAACGAAACAGAGTGTCACGACAATTGTTTTGTTTACACTACTAAAGAAAAGGTTGACGGCAAAAACATTTATTATATGTGTGCTAAGTGTCAAGTTAACTTTATTGAAACACCAAACGATATGTTTGTTGTTGCAACACTTGCAGATAGTGGTAAAAATGTTATTTCCCGTACAAAGTTTAAATACAATGCGGAAACTTTTGAAAACGGCTTTTTGGTAAAAGTGCCAGTTGATGACGCTGTTTTATGGTCACCAGAATTCCCTTATTTGTACTACTTAAAGTTAGAATTATTTGCAACAGATGCTATGAATGGCGAACACGTATTGGTTGACCAAAGGGTTTACAAACGTGGTATTCGTGAATTTGCAGTTAAAGATAATAAGTTCTATGTAAATGGTAAAAAGACTGACATTAAAGGTATTTGCCATCATCAAGTATATCCATTCATTGGTATGGTTACTTCTCGTAGAGCGGAATTCAGAGAAGTTCTTAAAATTAAAAATGCGGGCTTTAACGCAATTAGGCTTGTTAATTATCCAGCATCTAAAGAGTTTTATGAGGCTTGCGATACATTGGGTATGTTGGTTATCAACTGTGTGCCTAACAATGGTAAATTCGTAAATTCTGATGCGTTTAAAGCAAGTGTAAAAACTGCATATTCAGAGCTTGCTTATCGTGATAGAAATCATTCAAGCGTATGTATGTGGGAAATGACAATTGGTAAGTTCTCAAGCAAAGATGGTCTTACTGACGAGTTGATTAAGGAATGTATGGAAGCAGTTCAAACAGCTTATCCAGAGGGTGACAAACCATTATTTATTGGTGACACTACTACAAGAGATGCTGAGGCAGTTCCAACACTTGGTCTTGATGTTGCATATTGTGCATACAATGATAAAAACAGAATTTATACAAACGTACCAGATATGCCAGCTAACTTAATCGGTAGCTATGGTGCAGATGCGTATAAGTATGATAAAAAGGATAAAAAATTATCTGCAGAGCAAAAAATGGCGGAACAAGCTTGGGCATACCAATTTGTTACTAACCAAAATGCTACTATGGAAAATACTATTGGTGCAATTGTTGCTCAAGATGTTGATTATTCAAATGGTTCAGAAAAAGTTGTTATGGGTCTTATGACTGAGTATCGTTTGCCAAAAACATCATACTATTTCTTCCAGTCACAAATCAAGGATGCTAAACCAATGGTTTATATCCCTCATCCAAAGCTAGCAACTTTAGTTGATAATATGCAAGTATATACAAACTGCGATACTATCAAAATTTATGTTGAGGACCAATTGACATCAACATATTCAGTACAAAAAGGTGAAACAACACCATATTACAATGCTGAAACAGATACTGCTAGCAAAATGAGTTACCCTGATTTCATTAAGCAAACATTAAATGTTGGCAATAATGAGAATTTGGAGCATCCACCAGTTTCTTTGGGTAACAGCTTAAAAGATATTGGCAATAAAGTTGTAAGAGTTGATGGCTTGATTAATGGTCAAATCGTTAGAAGTATGACTGTTGATAACAGCGAAACACACTTTAAATTAAGGATATTTGTTGACTACAGCGGTATCGCACTTGCAAATAATGAAAGAGACTTCGTATTTGTACACGTTGCATTGACAGACGAAAATGGTAACCTAGTAAGCCGTGATGGTGAAAGAGTTACTCTATCTATCAAGGGTGGTGACATTATCAACTATAGTGAGTCTAAGACTTCTGGTGGTATAAGTTCATATCTTGTTAGAGCATTTGCTGGTACTGATAAATTGTTGCTAAAAGCTGTAAGCAAGAACAAAGGCGAGGTGAGAGAGACTTACGCAAAAATTATCATTAAGCCATAATTATAAAAGCTTTTATTAAGTATATAGTGAGAATTATTTTATTTAAGTCACTAAATGCACAATTATAAAAGTACTTTATAAGTCACTAAATATACAATTAGTTAAGTAAGTTATATGCTTAAATGATATATCAATTAAATAAATAATTAAATAAGATATTAAACAAAAGAACTTCCGAATAGGAAGTTTTTTGTTTTAAATACTATTTGTTCGAAATATTAATTGTTTGATATATTAATTTGGTGTTATTTAATAATTTTATTTAAATACAATTGTAATGGAATTAACATATGACAAAATATTGCAATCAAAAGTTTACTCTCATTAAAATATAAAGTTGTTTGCAATTCTTGTAGTTTGAATGAACCAACAAAAATAAGATAAACTTTTGTGTGCTTTTTTTCAATATCTTACGGAAAATAAAGTGTAAGGAGATTAGGCTAACTTGAATTATAAAAAGTTATATATTTGAAAGTATGTATTTGATTGCAAATATAGCTTGCATTTTAACAATACTAATGCTACCAAATTTAAGAACAAATATAGCTTGCATTTTAATCAATTTAGTAGTTGTTATTTACAGCAATATCACTTGTATTTAACAATACTAATGCTATCAAATTTGAAGAGCAAATATTGCTTGCATTTTAATTAATTTAATACTTGTTATTTACAGCAATATCACTTGTATTCTAATAATTCAAATTTAGGTAATCTAAGTTGAAATATTATTTGTTTTGAATCAATTCTAGCAAAACTAGATTGAAATAATAATATAGTAGGTAAAAATTTGCACTCATTTGTCCGTTGTTCAAACATAATTTAATGTGGTAATATAGAGAATTTTAGTTTTAAACTTGATGAAAAGTAAGCAACTATTGGAGCAATATTTTAGGTAAAATCAAACTGCTTTTATACTAATAGTATTGACACAAAATTAATTTTGAGATTGACAAGTAATTTTTTATATGTTATAATTATATTGATAAATAATAAAGACAATTTGATTTTAGCTAACTAGAGTAAATTTGCATTATAATTTTACTCTTTTTGTAACAAAAAAGGAGGGGAAAAATGAAAAAGACTTTTGCAAGTATCCTTGTATTGTGTGTACTTTTGTGCGGAGTTTTTGCATTAACTGCGTGTAACGGAACTAATGGAGTAGGTTTTATGAACAGCTCTAATAAAGAAAGTACTTATGATTATTCAAACTTGAAAAAAGAGGGATATTACAATCTTAAAAATAATCAATCAAATACTATTGAAGATGACGAAGAGGTAGAAAAATTTACAGTTAATTTTGTGAATTTAGGTGATACATATGATTATTCTACTGAGGTAGAAAGTGGTTCATCTGTTAAGTTGCCTAAAGTAACTAAGTTAGGTTACGAATTTGTTAAATGGCAACAAAAAGTAGACAATAATTATATTGATTTATCAGTTGGTGCAGATAATACTATTGTTGTGAATAGCGACATAACAATTAGTGCAACTTGGGAAATTCTAACTTTTGAAATAACATACAATTTTGGTAATGGTAGTTTAGCTGAGGATGAGGCAAAAAAAGAAAGCTTTACAGTGGAAGATTTGCCAATGATTTTGTCAATTCCTAATTTAGAGGGTAATTGCTTTACTGGATATAATGTAAAAGATAGCAATCAAAAGATTGTTGAAATTAAAAGGGAAAAAAGTTATTTAAAAGATTATAACTTAACTGCAACTTATGATTCTTTAGATAATTGCTTTAGTTATGCCTTTGTTGATGAAACACAAAGCTATGAAATAACTGGTTATAAAGGTAAATCTAATATTATTGCATTGCCTAACGAAATTGCAGGTAAACCAGTAACCACTATAGATAGATATGCGTTTAAAGAATGTAATGTTTTAACTGATGTAGTAATTAGTGAAAGTGTAACAAAAATTGAGGCTTTTGCATTTAAAAATTGTGCAAAACTAAATACTTTGGCAATAGGTAGTAATGTAACAAACATTGAAGCTGGTGCATTCTCTGGTTGTGTTAGCCTTACAAGAGTAGTAATTCCAAAAAGTGTTGAGAATATTGGTAATTATGCTTTCCAATTTTGCAGTCCAAATTTAGTAATTTATTGCGAGACTGGTGGTCAGCCAGAGGGTTGGAGTAATTCTTGGTTCTTTGGTAAAACTATATGGCAAGATAAAGTAGCAAAATAAAAAATAATTAATTATAAATAAAAATAAATGGTTGAATAAACCATTTATTTTTTATATTGCTACAAAAAGTGAATTGAATATACTTAGTTGAGATAAAGGCGAACTTAATGTTCGCCTTTTAACAGCCATTAACAAAGTCTAAATAATAGTACATCAACGCTATTTGGTGTGTGAAATTAATAAATACTAAAGAAAATATATATTATTGGTTAAGAGTATCTTTTTATTATTTATTTGTACTAAATAAATTTTAAAATACAAATATAGTAATTTTTGTAATAAATTATCTAAATAAGTGGTATTAATTACAGAAAATAATTAAAGATTAAAATTTATTTACTTAAAATTGCTTAATTCATTTTTAATTATTTATAAGCGTTGATAGTTGTATTCTTGCAGTGCGGAACAAACAAATTATCTCCGCTGTCCCACGAACTAAAAAGCAAAACCCATTCGATTGCCACACAACACCTTTTATAACTTTGCTCTTATGAGATTAAATAACTTATTCCCCTTAGCAGTAATAACATCTTATACAATTATAGTATTATCATAAGATAAATTTAATTGAACAAGTAAATTAAATATTTTATATCATTAAATGTTAAATTATGCTTTTTGATAAACTTTTACATAGTCAACTACAAAGTCAACAGGCATTTTATCTGTAGAGTTATTTGTTATTTCACCCGCCCAAGTGAAAATATTTTCAGGATTGCTTGGATTGGCACTATTACTTTCACCTGCAATTTCTACTGAAAGCCATAGATATTCTGGTACTTGAGATACGCCAAACGATGTACGCCAAGTTTCATAGCCGTTTATGTAAAAGATATATTCGTTTTCAGTCCATAATAAGCCATAAGTATTAAATTCCTCATAAATGTCTTTATCTACCTTAAAGTATTTGGAATTGGTTGATTGGTGATTATCCATATATCCGTCAACGTGAACTGTATGTAGAGTGGTGTTTCTAAATTTTTTGCCCATACTAGGGTCATTATAAAAAGGTGATTCCATAATGTCTATTTCAGCACCATTTTTACCTAAGCTAACTGGCAAACTTTGCACCATATTAGGTGATTGTAGCCAAAATGCGGACCATAACCCCTCAGCAGCTGGAGCTTTACATTTAACCTCAAAATAGCCGTATGTAAATTGTTTTGTGCTTGCAGTATCATCTGCAGTTATAGTTCTGCACGTTCCAGTATACCAGCCAGCACCTTGACTGCCGTTCTCTTTATATTCTGTGCGTATAATTAAATTGCCGTCTTTAGTGAATGATTGTTCGTCAGTCCAGTAACCACCACGGCGGATAGGCGTCTCAACGTGAGTAACCCAAACATCTCTGTCAAGTTCGCCGTCAAAGTTATCCTCAAAAACTAGCTTATAGCCTAAGCTCGCTATGTCAAGCTTATCACGCCTTTTGTTGATTTTTTCAATAGGACTACAGCCAGTTAAAACAAAAGCTGTACACGATATAACTATAATTAGCGTTAACAAAAATATAATCAGTCTTTTTTTCATAATTCACCTTTTTATAATTATTAAAATTTTCTTGCTGGTTATTTTATCCATAGTCTTTCCATTATCTTTGTAAAACTATAATATACAATGCTATTGGCAGTGGTAATGTCACATTTGCAGTAAATTTATAGTTATTAAAATAAATGTACTATTCAAGTATAGTTATTGTTTAAATTAATTGATTTAAATGCAATTCAAATTGCTTTTAAACTATTCAATTATTTAATAATGTTAATAATTTATCTGCTAAACTAAAATTTTAAATATGAAATACTTTTTTATATTGTTCTTTTAAATGTTTTATGCCAAAACCAACGCATAATATTAATGTCGCTCCACCAATTACAGCGGATATTATTGCAGGGATAAGCACAGAAGTGCCTTTGCAAGCATAAATAATTATTGGTATAAAGCCTAGCAAACTTAAAAGTAGAGTGGATATAAATAATGATTTATTGTGTTTGTAATACAATATCAATAATCCGCCACTTACTATTATCATACCGCTAATAATTATTGGAATACAATAGCCAATTGCAACATTTGTTTTGAATATCGCTTCATATATATAACTTAGAGCAACCAGACTTGCACCTTGTAAAAATATTTTAGCACCAATCTCCGTTTCTGAATATATAGTATTTGCAATAAGTAGATAACCATAAGCAAAAACTGATACCATAAACCAACACCATAAAACATCACGCTCTGTAAAATAGTTTACAATTATGCAAACTATTGATGCAATTATAGCAAATATTAAATATATCGTTTTTGGTGAAAAGCGTAATGGTAATGGACGTTTTTCTTGCTTCGGAGGATATTCACTTTCAATTGCTGTTGCATTCTCATCTAAAATTTTATGGCAAAACGGACACACATTGCCATTTTTTATTTCAATATTACATTTATCACAACGCATTGTCCACCTCCCAATAATTACTGCTTACAGCTACATTAAAACCTAAGTCTGCTAGATACTTAATAAAATACTCTTCAATCTCTGTATCCTTTATTAGTCTTACAAAAGCAAGAGTTAGAGTATCATATGTAGTTATAGCCGTAAATGAGATAGGCACAGACGGGCAAGCGTGTAACATAAATGTTATTTTTTTAACATAAGGTTCAAAAGATTTTGGCAAATCAACCACACCAATATTGCTAAATGTAGCGGTTTTCGTAGGCTTTTTTATAGTTTTAACATTGCTACTTGCAAAAATAAGGTGTTTGATAAACAATGGCATAATACGTACTAGCCAAAACTTTTCACCCATCATAGCAGTATTTATATTGACATCAAGATATTCCTTGTCATAGCAATGTTCAATATAGTCTTGGATAATTTTGATAAAGTCGTCAAGGGTAATATTATCCTCTTTAATGCTTGCTTTAACTCTAGAAAAAAGAGTAAAGTTACGCAAAGTCTTGCTTGAATAAAGCTTGCGTATATTCATTGGCACAAAGAGTGAAAGGTCATATGGATTGTCAACTTTTTTTCCTTTTGTCATATAAATACTATACAAAAACAATCCACCTAAGAAATGTGTTACTGTACAGCCTTTTGATTTGCAGTAGGCAAGTAGTTCCTTAACATTAAGGTCTGCAGTTATTGCTCCTTTGCCTAAATGGTCAAATTGTTCCCCTGGTACAGTGAAAGCTCTGCTTTTGCTTCCAGTCATACCAGAAATATCTATATCCTTTAATTTGGTTGGTTTGTAATTTGTAGCAAAACTATCCTCAACCTCTAATGGGTCAAAAGGAGTATCGTTTGTTATAATTTTACCCTCGTCCTCAATATCAAAACCTAAAATTTTTAGGTAGTTATATAGTGTGCTTTTAATAAATTGCAATGCACCACTGCCGTCACATAGCACGTGGAAAAATTCAAAGGATAAACGCTTTTTGTAATACATTACTCTAAAACAATAGCCGTCAGCATTGTGAGGTGTAATTTGTTCCATTATAATGTCAGATTCTGGACGCAAATTCAGTGTTTTGTCATTATGCTCAAGATAGTACCAAAACACGCCACGTCTAAGCCTTACTGCAAAGGACGGGAATCGCTCTAAAGTCAAATTAATTGCTTGTTGCATTTTATCAGGGATAATGTCGTCAGCAAGTTCAACAGTATAACGGAATAAGTTTTGAGTATCTTTTGTGGTTATAAACGGGTAAAGTTTTGCACTATTATCTAACCCGAACCAGTTTTTAATTGCCATATAAACCTCATTTATTTTTGTAAACATAATCATTATACCATATTTATTAGCAATTAACAATAGGAAATATAAAAATTAAATTGGACAATGTCTTTTTTGTGTCTATTTATATTCAATAGTAACAAATTATAGATTTAATAAAAAAGGGCAGTCCCAAAAATAATAAAAAATTTTGCAAAAATTAATGTCAATAGGAATAAAATACTAAACATTTTATGGCGAATTTTGCTAATCTCTTTACTTTTATGTAATTTTATGTTAAAATTTTAATGCGAGGTAATATGAAGGCTTTTGATTTAAATGGAAAATGGGTCTTTCACGAAGTTGGCAGAGGAAAATGGTACACCGCAGTAGTACCAGGCAGTAATTATATTGACCTACTTGCTAATAACATTATTGACCATCCATATTACGACAACAATGAGGAATTAACACAATGGGTAAGCGAGCGTGATTGGGAATATGCTCGTGAGTTTACTTTGCCTATGGATATGTTGAAAAAGCCAGTTATTATGCTTGAAGCGGAGCGTCTTGACACAATTGCGGAAATTTATATTAATGATAGGCTTGTCGCTAGGACGGAAAATGCTTTTTTAACTTACAAAATAGATATTAAAAACTTTGTTTCAAGGCTTACAAATAGGATACGAATTAAATTTAGGTCACCTATTACGCATATTGAGAATATGCTTGAAAATATGCCATTACCAAACAGCAAGTTTGGTATGAATGGTGCACAATTTGTGCGTAAACCTGCGATAAACTTTGGTTGGAATAATAATTTAGTATTGCCATTCAGTGGTATTTGTGGCAATATCAAAATTGTAGCTTATGACGAACTATATTTAGGCGATTTAGTAATAAAGCACGAAAGTATTTCAACTTCGGCTGTAGTTATTGTAAAAGCACCAGTAAAGGGTAAATCGTCAGCAGACGGGGCAAGTTATTCCTTAAAACTTACTATTACAGAGCCAAATGGAAATCATATTACTTGTGTAAGTAATAAAATAGACGAACAAAACGAACTTGTTGCAACTATTAACAAACCAGAGCTGTGGACTATTTATAGTAAAAACAGCAATCCTCCACTTTATGATATTAATGTGGAATTGATTAAAGATGGGGAAGTAATAGATAGCAAAACTCTAGTATACGGAATTAAGACTATTGAGTTTGAGGAAGAGGGCGTTGATAAATTCAAAAAGTTTGGAATAGTTTTAAATGGTGAAAAGATATTTATTAAAGGCGTTACTCTAATGCCACTTGATAGTATGTCCTCATTATTTAATAAAAAGAAAATGCAAAGCTACTTGGATAGCGTTATAAATGCCAATGTCAATCTTATTAGAGTATTTGCGGGTACTGGATATATGCCAGATGAGTTTTATTCTATGTGTGACGAGAGAGGTATTCTTGTATGGCAAGATATGCCGTTTGTGGAAATGATTTATCCTTTTGAGTACCAAGATTTTGCACTAAATGTAGATAAGGAAATTAAGTTTAATATTACAAAATTACATTCACATCCTTGTTGTGCGGTATTGTGTGGTAATTCGGGAATGGAAGCGAAACTTGCTCGTACTTTTGGCAAAAAAAGCTTAAAAGGGTCGATTTTCGATGTGTTTTATAAAAAAATACCAGAAAAATTGAAGGCTATTGATGCGGATATTTTGTATCTTCCGTCTAGTCCAATGTCTAACAGATTTTGCAATAAAGTAAACAACTATAAAACGGGAATAACTCATATGTGGGAAGTTTGGGGCGGTATGCGTTCAATGCAGAAAGTGGTTAACCAAACACCTAGATTTTGTGGCGAGTTCGGTTTGCCATCAATGCCAAGTTCCACAGCTCTTGACGAATTTATTACTAAAAAGCAGTACGCTTTTACTGGTTTGGAAATGGAAAAACGTCAAAAATTCCGTGACGGCAACAACAAAATGCTTTATTATATTTCATCAAGGTTTAGAGTGCCACGCAGTATGTCTGACTTAATATACTATTCTCAGCTTACTCAAGCGGAATATTATACTGAAATGATTGAGCATTTAAGACGTAATATGTCAAAATGTAGAGGTGTAATAATGACCTCACTTAATGATTGTTGGGCGGGTATTGACTATTCTGCGATTGATTATTTAGGTAATTATAAAGCAACAATGTATAAGTTGAAAAGAGCATTTGCACCAGTTTTAATGTCTATTACTTGTAAAAAAGGTGTGGTAAAAGTCAACTTGAGCTGTGACGAGGATATTAATGAGGAATGTAATTTAATTTGGAAAGTAGAGGACTTTGACGGAATCGTTATATCCAATGGTGAGCAAAATGTTGAAATATCCAGCAATTGTAATAGCACAATTGCAAGCATAGATTTAAAAGAGATAATCAAAGGTAAGGAAAGAGAGATTGTCTTTATAGCGGAACTTACCGACAAAGCGGGTAAAGTACTTGCAAGTGAGGACTTTATATTTGTTCAAAATAAGCTAGCATTATTCCCAGACCCTAAGCTAAAAGTAGGTGTTATGGTACGTAAAGGTATTGCAAAAATCACTATCCAAGCGGAAAGATTTGCAAGATATGTGGCTGTTATTATGGAAGATAATAAAATTCCATTTAGCAATAACTACTTTGATATAATGGCAGGTGGTAAGGCGGAAATTACAATACCAGTTGGCAAAATGAAAGATACTGAAGTGCTTGAAAAATTGCGTATCAAGTCAGTTGCAAACATTGATATGAAAGGTAATGTAATACGTGATATTGCAAAGAATACTGGCGTTTTATTGTCACCTAAAAATATTAAAGATGTTGTATTAAAATGGTTCTTTAAGTAATATGTTGTGCTTAATTAAATTTATTTTGTGGCTTAAATGTGCCGTTTCAAATAAAATTTAAACACGTTTGCAAAAACTACAAATAAGTAATAAATTTAAGCCTTTTTAGAGTTATGTTGATTTTAAAATTGTATTGGTTTTAACTATTAATCAATAAAATTTATGAAAAATGTTGGATTTAGCTAATAGGCATTTGGATACATTTTAAAAAGGGTGTTGATTTATAAATTGACATTTTAAAAGCATAATCATAATTTATGTTGTAAATTGTTAACAATGTATTTGTATGTTGATTAAATGACTATAGGGTATTATGTTAGTATGACAAAATTTTAAAAAATCAATCAAAAATCGGGACTAAATGTCCCGATTTTATCATTTTTTAATGCACAATATTTTTATTTGATATCTACTTATTCCTTATTTTGTGTTGAATCATCTTGTGTGTTGTCGTCCTTGCTATCTTGATTGGTGTTGGGATTTTTATTTTTACCAAAAGTAGTTTTGCATTTATTTACAACGCTTTTATAGCTTTCTTTAACTTTTATCCCAAAGTTTTTAGTCTTGTTTACAAATGTGTTAAAAAATTCAAATCTACCACCAGTTACAACAGCAGTGCCGTCACCAATTTGTTCAATTTTAACAGCAAGTTGTTTTTTCTTTTCAACCTTTTTGTAAATAGAGTAGGCAATCAATGCTACCAGTCCAATCGCAAGACAAATACTAAATATTTTAACCTCAATTCCAAGTGGCAGTGCTTTAACACGTGTCCACATTTTAACCACTAGGTCTTGCTGTTCACCAAAATCTGTCATTTCAACACAATTTTCTGTCTTTTCCTTGGAAGGCATTACAACTTCGTGAATTTGTAAGCTAGTAAAATCTACATTCCATTCAGTAGCTAAATTTTGCCAGTACTCAACCATTACGCCGTCTTTATCTTCAAATAAATATGAAAAATCTTGTGCTTCAACTTCTTCGTCTGTCATATAGTCAATAATTTCTGCTGATAATACAGCAGTTGTATATCCAATAAAGTCCATATTGCGTAGTGCAATTTCTGGCTCGCAGATAAAGTTAATAAATTCGTGTGCAATATCCACATTTTTTGCATATTTAGGAATTACCCAGTTGTCAAACCAAACATTTGAACCTTCTTCAGGTATGTAGTAGTCAAGATTTATATTGTTTTTTGCAGCCTCTTCAATTGCCCAAACAGCGTCACCGCTCCAAGCTAGATTGATTAAAGCCTCACCATTTATCATAGAGTCTTTACCACTATCAACCTCGTAAGCATAAAGGATATTGTATTGCTCTCTCAATTCCTTTTCAACAGTAGCAATTTTTTGCTCGTCAACATTGTTTACCAAGTCATTGATTTTATTGCGGTATTCCACTGGGTCAGTTATTTTAGATAGTTCGTCTCTGTAAGCATAAATTGTAGCAATAAATACTGAATCACGAATACTATCTTTCATTAAAATATCATTTTTGTACTTTTTATTCCAAAGCAACTCCCAACCTTTAATGTCTTCCTCTGCAATTTGGTCTGCGTTGTACAATATACCCAATGTTCCCCACATATATGGAACGCTGTATTGATTGTCATTATCAAAATTTCTATCCAACAAGTATGGTGGAATATTTTTAATGTTAGGTATTTTTTCCTTATTTAATTCAATAAGTAAATTTGACTTTTTCATTTTTTCAATGATATAATCACTAGGACAAAAAACATCATAATCTGCTTTACGCTTGTTTATAATTGTATAGGCTCTCTCCAAAGTATCAAAAGTATCATATTGAACTTTTATTTTTTCACCAGTTTTTTGCTCATAGTACTTTGCAAAATCGTCTAAAACGCTACTATCCTCATCATCCTCAATATAGTCTTGGCAGTTGTAAATTTTAAACACACGCACTTTTTGAGTGCAACCACCCAAA
>CAJTZR010000008.1 GCA_910584035.1 uncultured Christensenella sp.
AAAAAACATAAAAAGAGTAGGGATAATCTTTTTAGCAGTAGCCATTATTTGTCTTATGGTTATTGGTTGTGTTTTGGGCATAAATGGTGTTAAGTCAAGTGCTGAATTGCAAAATGATAATGAGCAAATGACTACTGTAGATATTGCTGATATTGGTAAGACATATACAGATATTCAAGGAACATCTCTTGAGATATTTGCAAAATGGGACGAAGTTAGAGCAGAATCTTATGCTATGAATAAATTTGTCAAAATAGTATTAAATGCAGACTGGGTGCTTGGTAGTTGTTTGACTTTGGAACGTTATCAACGAATTGTTATAGACTTAAATGGACATTCTATTACAAGAAATATTCCTGAACAAGTTGTCAATGGACATTTGTTTTATGTGTGTTATGGTGCAACATTAAAAATAATGGATAGTGTATTTGAAGAAAACTCTGCAAGTGTGCTTGCAAAAGCTGAGGAGTTGGCTAGCAAATTAAATGTTGACGAATATGCTACAAATGAGGACTTATGGGCAACTGAAAGTGCAAAATTATGGCAAGATATAGCTGCTCAAACTGGTATTGGTTACATAGGTGGTGGAAGACAAAAGGGCAATGGCGGAGCTATTTATGTCAATGATGCAAATTTGGAAATTTATAGCGGTATGTTTTGTAATAGTATAGGTGCGAGTGGTGGTTTTATTTTTGTAGATAATCAAAGAAGTATATTAAATATTTACAATGGGATATTTTGTGCTAATACTATAAGTGGTAGTTATGGAGCAGTATTTAATAGTAGAAGTAGACATTTAAATATAAGTGGTGGCTTATTTACTGGTAATCGTTCAATGGAACGTGGTGGAGCATTTTCAGTTTATGGAATTGCACAAATCTCTAATTGTGTGATTTATAAAAATTATGAATTATCTATGGGAGCGATTTACATAAGTAGTGATTCAGCTTTTGATACACACGTTTCTCTAAAAAATGTAAGAATAGAGGGGAATGTTTCAAAAACTTGTGCTGGTGGTATGTACACTACTGTTAATAGTAATGTTCGTTTGGAAAATGTTTCATTTTTAGGGAATAAAAGTCTTGGCAATTCTACTGATTCTGGTGCTGGTTTGCAAATTGCTTATTACTCACAAGTTTATGTATATAATTGTATATTTAGAGATAACTATTCGCCAATGGGCGGTGCGGGCATAGACTTTACTCAAAAAGGTGCTATGAACGAAGGAAGTAGTAAACTTAAGATTGGTGGTTTTTTGGATATGAGTAACAATTTAAATGAAAATGGTGAGAATGCAGATATTCAAATAAAAAATAATGGTGCTATTCGTATTGAATCAGCTTTGAAAATGAACCCCGATAATCCTAACCAAAAACCGATTAAATTGATTTTTTGGAATAAAACTGGACTATTTCATTCATTTACCTCATCATATTCAACATATGACCATAATGGCTTAGACCCAAGCACATACTTTACTTGCGGTTTTGATACTCATAAAGCGGTGGTAAATAGTTTTGGTGAGCTTATGTTTGAGCAAGATAACAAGGCAATTTATGACTTTATGTTTTTGCAAAATGGTTATCGCAAAAATTATGACGGCAACGAAAAATTGCACGGCTACAACGATGACGATATAACAACTTTTGTATTAGGTAAAATATCGCCTATGACAAGCATAGATGGCTTTATTGAGAATTTAGCACCATATAATTTTGCTAATTTGAAATTATATGCTAATACTGATACTTTAGTTTATGAAAACGGAAATGCTTTAAGTGGAGTAAATTCAAGTAACGGAATGGAATTTGCAGTTGGAACTGGTTGGTATATAAAATGTATGGTCGGGGAAATAGAGGAAACTATTTATTTGTCAGTGTTAGGTGATTTAACTGGTGACGGCAAGATAAATTCCGCAGATGTCAATTATTTGAGGAATGTTGCAAACAATAAAAATTTATATGATAGTTTTGTGGATAAGCCTTACATACAACTTGCAATGTTAATCAATAACAAAGACGGGTTGACAAATAGTGATGCTACTATTTTGTGGAATGTAGTTTGCGGAACGGAAAAAATAAATAATTTTTATTGATTTTAAAAGTGTTTTGCTAAGTTTTAATTGAAAAAGTTTTTAAATTAAATTTAATATAAAACAATTTTTAAATAATTCTATAAAGATATGATAAAAATTTAAGAACATTATAAGTGGCTCTGCTGGGTTGGTAGAGTCGCTTTTTATTTTTTAGATTAATGTAAATAGATATTGAGGTAGGTGGTCTTTAGGCAACACGCACATAAGTCGAGAGTTTATAGATATAGGTCTAATAGCTTTTTAGTGCATTGTAAAAAGTAAATATAAAGTTAACAAATTTTGATTGCAATTAATATTTTATTATCTTTTTTGTTGTAAGACATAATTAGGAAAGAAGTTTTACATTATTATTTAAAGGCAACACTTTAAAATAAATATTTTTTATGTTATAATGATTATAATAATAATATTTTTATTTTGAATGAGTAAAAGGTGTAATTATGGACGAAAAAGTTTGGATAATTGATGATGAGAGAGAATTGGCAGATGCAATGGCAAAGTATTTTGGTATGTTTGGAGTTCCTAGTCACGCAGAATATACTGCAGATGCGGTAAAATTAATACCTAATAATGTCAGTGTGGTTTTGCTTGATATTAATTTAGGTAGGAATAGTGGTTATGATTGTATTGCCGTTATACGTGAGTTAGTACCTAATGCTAAAATTTTATTGATTTCCGCACGAAATGAGGAGAGAGATATGTTAAAAGGTTATCACTTAGGTGCGGACGATTATATTGTAAAACCTTTTTCATTACAAGTGTTATTGCTTAAAGTCAAAAATCTTATTGCCAAGGAAAGTGTGGGAACAGAGGTGTACAGAGATTTAGTTATAAACAAAGACGAAATGACTATTACACGTGATGACAATGTTATGCGATTTAAAAATATGGAATTTAAATTGTTTATGTATTTGTTTAATAACAGAGGTAAAGTGCTTGACAAAGATGACATTATTAGAAATGTTTGGGGTGAGGGATATTATAGCGATAATACTCTTAATATCCATATCCGCAGAATTAGGGAAAAGATAGAAAAATTCCAAGGTGAGTATATTAATACAATTTGGGGAACGGGATATATTTTTAAATAAAAGGGTCGATTTTTAATAGGTTTTTTAGCTTTTTTAGTGTGTTTGAGGTGTATATGAAAAAATTTATTGCAAGCTTAGTTGCTGTTTTTGTTTTGCTGTGTTGTGTATGTTTAGGTATTGGACTTGGTACAGACTATCAACGAGTGGATACGGTATACTTTAATGAGGTAGTTCAATGTTTAGATAATGGAATTTTACCAGATAAATTGGTTTATGATTTTGCGGTTGTGGATAGCAATGGCAAAATTAAACTTTCCACTTTGGAAGTTGAGGAAATGAGTTTGCAAACAAGGTTAAGTAAAGCGTATGCTGAGGGTGATGTTGTAATGGTGTATGGCGAGGGTAAAATAATTTTTTACCTTAAATCACGGGAAAGGTTTTATAGTATGCGTAATACTTTAATTTGGATAACAGCAGTTTCTTTTGTGGTGATTGCGATTGTTATGGGGGTAGGCTGTTGGTTAATTTATCTTAGAACAATTAAGCCGTTTGATAAGTTACGTAATTTTGCGTGTGAGGTGGCAAAAGGTAATTTAGATTCACCTTTAATATTAGACAAGCATTTAACTTTTGGTGCATTTGGTGAAGCATTTGACATTATGCGTAATAATCTTAGAGAGAGCAGAATTGCGGAAAGAAATGAAATGTTGGAAAAGCGTAGGTTATTGCAAGAGATAGGACACGAGATAAAAACTCCACTTGCAAGTATTAAGGCGATTGCCGAGTGTGGAATAGCAGTCAGTGGTGATAGTGGGTATGGTGTGATTTGCGATAAAGTGAGTGTAATTGATAGTATGGTGAACGATTTTTATCAAAAGGCACTTGAGGAAGACGGACAGCTTAATATTTTTATAACAAAACATTCTGCGGAAAACTTTAAATTGTTGATTAGTGAGAGTGATTACAATGGTAAAGTAAGCTTTGGGGATATTCCTAATTGCAATGTTTTGTATGATAAAATAAGAATGACTCAAATAGTGGATAATATTATTGCAAACTCATACAAGTATGCAGATACTGAAATAAAAGTTGATTTTATGCTAGAGGATAATATGCTTAAAGTCAAGTTTAAAGATTTTGGCAAAGGTGTTGAGGCTGAACAATTAAGCTATATTATGGAAAGGTTTTATCGTGGAGAGAGGACTGCAGAAAAGGTTGGACAAGGTTTAGGACTTAATATTTGCAGAAAGCTTATTTTGAGAATGGGTGGCGAAATGAGTTGCTTTAACGAGAATGGTTTTGTTGTGGAATTAAAATTGCCAACTTACAATAATTATTAATGTAATTTGTAAGGCAAATATTTTAAAAAGAAATTTTAGTTAGCTTGTAGCAATGTTAATGGATATATGAATAGTTATTATAATTGTATTAATTTTAAACGATTTTAATAAGCAAAATTGGCATTAAATATATGTTTTAATTTTTTGGGAAGTCAAACATTTATATGTATTCATAATTAACTTGGTATATATTATTGTGTTTTTATATGCAGAAAAGTTGTAATTAAAAATGTAGCAATATATTGCAATACTTTTTACCAAAGGTGGAGGATGCTTATAGCAAAGTCCATTAATAAAATTTACTGAACTATTTTAATTTAAAAATCAATTTAGTTAATGTTATTAATAGCAATATAAAATTTTAATGTATTTTAAAATTACTTTTCATTGTCTATGCTTTTTTGTATCAAGTTATTAAATTTGTTTCAATTTATTAAAACATTGACTAAAAACTTTTTCAATTACAAATAACAAAGGCTATAAAAAGCTTTGGAATATAGTTTTATAGAACTTTGAAAGAAACTAGAAAGAAAAGAAAGAATAGCGAAAAGTTTTTATATAAAATATTTAATATAATGTAATTGTAGTGGAAGGTGGGACCACCTTCAAAGGAGAAATTATGGAAGAGCAAATGACTGAAAATTTAATACAAAGCAACAATATGGTGCTTGATACTAACACTTGCGATTACGTTATTAAGACGGACGGATTATGTAAGACTTTTTCTACTGGTGGTGTACAACAGCACGTGCTTAACAACCTTGATTTGTGTATTGTTAAAGGTGACTTTACTGTTATAATGGGTAATAGCGGTAGTGGTAAATCTACTTTGCTTTATGCACTATCTGGTATGGATAAGCCATCTCTTGGCGTGATTGATTTTGATGGCGAGGAAATAACCAAATACTCAAATGATAAGTTGGCAAAATTCCGCCGTGCAAATTGTGGCTTTATTTTTCAAGAGGTGTTTTTGAATGATAATATGTCTGTTATGGATAATGTGCTTGCTGCGGGATATTTGTCTGGTTTGCCACGCAAACAAGTTTATCAAACCGCTTGCAATTACTTTGACAAGGTTGGAATACCGCAAGAAATGTATAAAAAGTTTCCGTCACAAATGTCTGGCGGTGAGTTGCAAAGAGTGGGACTAGTAAGGGCTATTATCAATGACCCTAAAGTTGTGTTTGCAGATGAGCCAACTGGTGCGTTGAACTCTGCAAATTCCATAGCTGTGCTTGACATTATGAACGATTTGCACAAAGAGGGCAAAAGTATTGTAATGGTTACTCACGATATGCGTAGTGCAATAAGAGGAAATAGAGTGCTTTACCTTAAAGACGGGGTTATTTTGAATGAGATTAGCCTTGGCGATTATGATAAGGAGCAAGAAAAACAAAGACTTGATAAGTTAAAGAGCTTTTTAGAAGAAATGGGGTGGTAATATGTTAAGTATTATTAAATCGCATTTTCATAAAGGCAAAACGGGTTTTATTGTGACTGGGCTGTTTGTCATTTTGTCTGTGCTTATGATGATTGTAGGACTTTCCATTTGTTTAGGCATAGGTAACTTATACGAAAAGACAAGAACGCTTACAAATTCCGCAGATTTTGCTATGCTTGTAGATAGTAAAGGTGTTGGTGAACTATTAAAAAATAATTTGACATCAAGAGAGGACATAGAAGAGTTTGGTGAAAAAGGGTGTTATTGGTTTAATTCCTCATCTGAGCATTATGACGATTTTATGCAGTTTATTTTTAATGGTGGAAGGGGCAATATTAATCACACAAATTTTGTGGTTAATAATATAGATAATGAAAATGATAAATTTAAACCACAAATTAGGGATATAGTAGCTGGTGAGGGGTTTAAAGTTTATGTAACGGGTGATTATATTGCAACAACTGACGTGGAAATTGGTTCAATTGCATACTTTTATTATGGCGATGAAAAGTATCGAGGTTATATAGCTGGCATTTATGATAGTATGTGCGATATATATAATTCAAATGTTTTTTATGTGGATAATAGTTTGTATAATTTGATTGCAGAATTTGCCAAAAATGATAGTGACTTTAAGTATGACTATAGATATGATGTTAGATTAAAGTATGAAAGTGAGAGCGAATGCGAACAAAAAATATTAAGCTATATAAATGAAATTAAAGCATTGGTTACAAGCTATGAAATGTTAAATCCAAATGAGGAAGTGTCTTATAGTTTATTTTCCAAGGTTACGTTTATAGACGCAACTAAATCTTTCATAATGATTTTAGGTACAGCGTTAATTGCGTTTTCCGTTTTGATTGCCTTGATTGCAGCACTTGCAATTGCTTTTTTGGTGCGTTCGTCAGTAATGGACGAGGTGAGGAATCTTGGTGTATGGAAATCACTGGGCTATACTACAATGATGTTAAGATTGAGTTATCTTGCAATTTATGGAGTGATTGCGGGGATATGTATGCTTGTAGGAATAATACTTGGTACAAGCTTGATGCCTACTTTTGTCAATGTGGTTACAGCAATGGCAAGGCTTGATTGCACAAAAGCAATTGGTTTTAATGTTGGGTCGTTGTTTGTTGCAATTGCATTAATTGCACTTGTAATTGCTGCAGTGGTAATGCTTGCCACAAACAAAATTAAAAAAATAACACCGCTTTCTGCTATGAGGAATAATTTTGAAACACATAGTTTTAAAAAGAATTTAGTGCCACTTGAAAAATCAAAAGTGCCAGTTAATGGTACGATTGGTATAAAAAGTGTAGTTGGCGAGAGTGGCAGAAGCGTAATGGTGGTTGTGGTAGTTTTGATTATGTCATTTTTATGTGCATTTACAAGCGTAGCATTTTATAATCTAAAGGTTGACCAAACTGCAATTATAAATATGTCGGCTATAGAAGTTCCAGATTGGTACATTAATTATGATTATGAGGACAATGAGCCGTTGTTTAATGCAATAAGGCAAATGGATGGGTACCAATATGATACTATGTCTGTTGCTGGAACGGGTGGTTATTGTAATGAGAAATATGTAATGGGATACTATTACGAGGACTTTGATAAACTTAGGACAAAAATGGTGTATGAGGGAAGAAATCCTAAATATCAAAATGAGATTTTGTGGCGAGTTGATTCCGCAAAGGAAATGGGGCTTGATATTGGCGATAGTGTAACAATAACTTTTTATAATGAAAAAGAGGTAATTGAAAAGCAGTGTGTAATTGTTGGCTATTACCAATCTATTGTAAATCAAGGCAGTTTTATGGGACTATTTGATTTAATATCCTTTTATTTTGATGAGGAATACCTAAGTAAATGGTCAAGATATTTTTATTTTGAAGAGGGTAAAGTACCTACTGCGGTGGAAATAAATAGGCATATTATGACTACTTTGAATATAGACGATATAAAACATAAAGGCTTTATGCAAGGTATTGATATGGTTAAAAGTAGGTTTTTAAACACTATTGAAACGGCTGCAGATGCAGTTATGGCTCTGTTTATATCTGTAACTGCAATAGTGATAACCTTGTTGCTTGTAATGCTAATAAGATTAAAGATTTTAAGAGAAAGGCGAAATTATGCGATATGTAAAGCAATAGGATACACAACGCCTAATATTATGACACAAATTGCAGTTGCAATGGTGATTTTAAGTGTTATTGGTAGCGTTGTAGGTGCAATAATCGGTGGTTTAGTAACTACGCCAATGCTATCGCTAGTTGGCGGAATAATTGGTATAGGTAAATTTGCCTTTATTATTCCGTGGGGATATATTGTTGGAATATTCTTTGGTATTCCATTGCTTACTTATTTGGTATCTATGTTGTGTGCTGTACCAGTAAGAAAGATTGCACCAGCAACTTTGTTGCGTGAGAGGGGATAGATTATGTGGAGTATAATAAAATCACATTTCCATAAAGGGAAAGTAGGGTATATTATAACTAGCTTGTTTGTAATTTTATCCGTGCTTATGATGATTGTTGGTGTATCAATCTGTTTGGGTATTAACGAAATGTACTTAAATGCTCGCAATCTTTCAAATTCCCCAGATATTAGCTTGTATGTTAAGGAAAGTGTTGGCGGTCCAGCATCACAAAGAGTGATTGACAATCTTACTCAAAGAGAGGATATTGAAACTTTGGATATCCAACCATATTACAAGTTGGAAATGCCCGAAAGTGACAATGGTTATGTATGCAATTTCATTTTTAGCGATAATAGTGTTATGGCAATGAAAAGCATAGGTTTTTACAATATTGACGATAGTAACAATAAGTTTAAACCTTATGTTCGTAATCAAATAGATGGTGAGGGCTTTAAGTTTTATGTGTCGGGCAATTATTTGATAACTGGGCATATTGGTGATAGAGTATTCTTTAGATATAATGGTGAGGAATATTTGGGATATGTTGCGGGCGTATTTGATGATATGTGCAAATTGTATTCCGCCCAATACTTTTATGTAGATAATGACTTTTTCAGCTTGCTTACAAAATATAGCCAAGAGGATAGTCAAAATTATATAATGCTACAACAAGCTATAAATATAAGGTTGTCTTGCAATGACGAGGTGCAAAGTAAGAATGCACAAAATGAAATTGCAACTACTTTTATAGATATTTTAAATGAGTATAATAAACAAAACATAGGAGTAGAAAATCAAGTAATTGTTGACGGGAACTCTGGTATTAGGCAAGTTTTTAAAGATGCAACAAGTCCTTTTATTTTGATTTTGGGTGCGGCAATGATTGCTTTTGCAGTGATTGTTGCGGTAATTGTAGCAATAGTAATTGCATTTTTAGTGCGTTCGTCAGTAATGGATGAGGTACGAAATCTTGGAGTGTTAAAATCACTTGGTTATACTACTAATATGTTACGATTAAGCTATCTTGCTATTTATGGAATAATCGCTTTAGCGTGTATGCTTGTGGGAATTGTGCTTGGTATTACATTAATGCCTACATTTGTAAACATTATTACTAATATGGCAAGACTGGATATGTCAAGAGCAGTCAGTTTGAATGTGGGCGGTGTGTTTATCGCTATTGCATTGATAATCTTTGTTATTGGCGGGGTAGTAATGCTTGCAACGGGCAAGGTAAAAAGAGTAACGCCACTTTCCGCAATGAGGAATAATGTTGAAACACATAATTTTAAACGCAATTTAATTCCGCTTTCAAAAAGCAAAGTGCATTTAAATGTTACGCTTGGTGCAAAAAGTGCTGTAGGTGAAGTTAATAGAAGTATTATGGTTATTGCCGTAGTTTTGATTATGTCATTATTAACTTCCTTTATAAGTGTAATTTATTACAATTTAAAAGTTGACCAAACGGCTATAATACAAATGTCGGCAATAGAATGCCCTGACTATGTAATTGGGCTTAGATATGATGACACAAAACCATATTTTGATGCGTTACGTGGTATGGATAGTTACGAGTATGATATGTTGGCATATGATGCAAGTTGTTATATAGATGGGCAATGGCAAAGAGGTCAATATTACGAAAATTTTGAGATTTTGCGAACGAAAATTTTGTATAAAGGTAGATATCCTAAGTATAGTAATGAGATAATATTAAACGAAAAGTATGCAAAGGAAAAAGGGTATGAGATAGGAGATACTATCACCTTGAATTTGCACGAGTATAGTTTGGATACAATTAATAAAGAATGTGTAATTGTTGGCTACTATCAATCAGTGTTTGAAAATTGTAATTATATGGCATACTATGATTTGGTAAAAGAATATATCAAAGTTGATACAAACAACTGGCAAAGATTCTTTTATTTTAAGCAAGGTCAAACACCTAGTATAGAGGATATAAAAGCAGTCCTAAAAACAGTAAATAATGAAAGTGAGATTAATTTTGGCGGTTTTGTGACTGGTAGAGCTAGGCTAGAAAATATGATTTTAAATACTGTGGAAAGTACAGCTGAAGCAGTTATGACAGTATTTATGTCTATTACCGCTATAATTATAAGTTTATTACTTATTATGCTTATACGGCTAAAGATTTTAAGAGAACGGCGAAACTATGCTGTATACAAAGCTCTAGGTTACACAACAACAAACATTATGACACAAATTGCTATTACAATGGTAATTTTAGGAGTTATTGGTAGCGTAGTTGGTTCAATAGTTGGGGCATTGTTAACCTCGCCAATACTGAGCCTAGTTGGTGGAATGATTGGGGTAGGACACTTTGCATTTGTTATCCCGTGGGGATTTGTTGTAGCAATTTTATTTGGTGTGCCAATACTAATTTATCTTGTATCTATGCTTTGTGCTGTGCCAGTAAGAAAGATTACTCCAGCAAAATCATTAAGAGAAAGAGGTTAAAACAATATTAAATTTACAAAAACTATCTTGTACAAAGCTAACTTGCAAGATAGTTTTTTATTGCCATATATACTACAAAAATTGTTTTGAATGACTTTGATTATTAGCCTAATAGAGATTTTTTGCAGTAATTAATATCAATTTAAATTGTATCATATTTGATTTGTGTATTAAAAAGCGTTAGCTTTTATTTAATTTGATTTATCTCAAATTTAACGATAAAATTTTTAAAAATATTGTAAAATAAATGTGAATTTATGTTTTAGTACCGATTTTTGATAGATATTTTAAGTTTTTGTCGGTATAAATAGTTGAAATAGGATAATAGTTTTGTTAATTACATATTTTATTAAGCGTTATCAATGTCAATTTAAAATTGATAATAAAAGAATTTTTTAGTTGATTAATACAAACTTTATTGATACTCACATTAACGCTTTGAGAGAAGCTTTAAATATGTTTGAGTAAATACTAAAAACTATCAAAATAATCAATAATATTATAAAAGTAAAAAATCACAAATAAAATTTAATTACATATTGTAAAGTGGTAGGAATTATGGTAAAATATTATTATAGAAGTTATCTATTAATGTTACATAATTTTTAATGTGAAATAAATGGCGGTCACTATAGTAGGGGGCGGAATATGTATGATTTATTAATTGTTGGTGCTGGGCCAGCGGGAATATTTACAGCTTTGGAACTTATTAAAAAACAAGCAAAGTATAAAATATTGATTTTGGAAAAGGGCAAAGCTGTTGAAAAAAGAGTTTGTCCTAAAAGCAAAACACAAAAATGCGTAAATTGTAAGCCATATTGTAATATTACAACTGGCTTTAGTGGTGCTGGTGCATTTTCGGACGGCAAGCTTTCATTAAGTCCCGAAGTCGGCGGTGATTTGCCTGAACTTATTGGAGTGCAAGAGGCGGAAAGTTTGATTGTTTATGCAGATAACTTGTATTTGGAGTTTGGTGCGGATAGCAAGATTGAGGGAGTATCTAACCCAGAAAAGTTGAAAGAAATACGTAAAAAGGCAATACAAGCTGGGTTAAAGTTGGTTGATTGTCCTATTAGACATTTAGGAACAGAAAAAGCACAAGAAATTTATTATAAGATAGAGCAATTTTTGATTGCTAATGGTGTGGAAATTATATTTAATACTAATGTTGAGGATATAATTATGCAGGGTGATGAATGCCTTGGTGTTATTGCAAGTCAAAATAAAAACAATATAGAGTATCGGGCAAAAAAGACTATCATTGCAACGGGCAGACGTGGTGCAGACTGGCTTGAGAGCATTTGTGAAGAACATAATATTTTACACGAGGCTGGTGTTGTAGATATTGGTGTGCGTGTGGAAGTGCGTAATGAGATTATGGAAGAGGTCAACAATGTGCTTTACGAGTCAAAATTAATTGGTTATCCTAAGCCGTTTAAAAACAAAGTTAGGACATTTTGCCAAAACCCAGGTGGCTTTGTAAGTCAAGAGAATTATGATAACGATTTAGCTGTTGTAAATGGTCATTCTTATAAAGAGAAAAAGTCAAACAATACCAATTTATCTATATTGTGTAGTGCTAAATTTACAGAGCCGTTCAATCAACCTATTGCATACGCTCAAAAGGTAGGAGAACTTACTAATATGCTTGCAAACGGCAGTGTGCTTGTGCAAAGGTATGGGGATATTTTGGACGGAAAGCGAACTTGGCAAAAGGAATTAGATAATAGCAATGTAAGACCTACCTTGCCAGACGCTGTAGCTGGGGATATTACAAGTGCAATGCCATACAGACCAATGATAAATATAATCAACTTTATAAAAGCAGTTGATGAGGTTGTGCCAGGATTTGCAAGCCCAGAAACTTTGCTTTATTCACCCGAACTAAAGTTTTATAGCAATAAAATTAAAATGGATAATAAGTTTAATACAAATATCAAAAACTTGCATTGTTTAGGTGATAGCTCTGGTTGGACTAGAGGCTTAATGATGGCGTCAGTTATGGGCGTTAAAATGGCAAGAGAATTGCTCTCAAATAATTAGATTAATTAAATAACTTATTTAATCTAGAACTAATTTGTAATGAAAATATATTCATCAAAATATTGTTGTTTTGATAAAATTCAATTTATAAATATTTGGTTTGTAGTTTAATATTTTGTATTTTTAAATATTGCTTTTTGATTATGACCTATTGCAAATCAAATGAATAAAAATAAATAAAAGAGAGGTTTAAAACCTCTCTTTTTAGTTTTGGTAAAGACAACTACCAGCTATGCTGGCGTGAATATAAAGCTTTAGCTATACGCATATAAATATCAAGCGTAGCGAGTTAGTGAAAGTAAATGCAAAGTACTAGCAATAAAAGCTTAAAATTGATATTTAAATATCAGTAGGGCAATAGTTGCGACTTTTGGTAATGAGCTTAAAGGCTTGGCAAGGGGAATGTACTAATGGGGCAAAATCAAATCACAAGCTTTGCTGGTGGTGTTGACTTATAGGTTATATTTAATCTTTAATTCTTTTATTGCAATAGAAATATCTTTATTTTACCAGATTAACTCTGTTATTAATTTAACAAAATTCTATCCATATTGTTAAAACAATAGGCATAAAAAGGGATGCAGTTACAAGGTGATTAATCTACAACAAGGTTATCCAAATCAAAAAGTTCATCATTGAAAAAATCAACAATTGTCATATCTAAAGCAGTACATACTTTTACTATTGTTGAAAATTTAACATCAGTATTTACTTCATTAAAAATGTATCTTAATGCCGAATGTGTTAAGCCTGTTTCTTTTTCTAGCCTATATTTAGACATTTTTTTCTCAACTAATAGTCCACTTAATCTTAATGCAAAAGCTCGATTCAAATTCATAATGTCAACCATATCCTAAAAAGTTTATTTAAGTGAAATATATTGCACTTATACTTGACATTTTAGACCAATAAATGTTAATATATACGTGCAGTACTCTGCACGTATATATTTAAAAAGGAGAAATTTATGGAACAATTTAATTTTGGTGGTAACAATTCAAGTAATAATAAGCAGTCAAAGAATAAAAAAGTATGGACTATTGTTGGCATTATTGCTGGCGTTTTATTAGGAATTATGATAATTAGTGCTATTTTAGGCACAAATAGTGGTAGCAGTGGCACATCTAATGATTCAAATGACAAAATTTACAATGATTCGTCTAATGGTTCAAATGTTGGCTCGTATAAACTTGAGGTTACTCAAACAACATTACACGTAGAATATAGTGACTTTTTGGGCTATACTGCTAAAATTAGAGGGACTGCAAAAAATATAAGCAAAAGAAATTACTCATATGCTAGTGTTGAGTTTTCTGTGTATGATGTAGATGGTAACAATTTAGGTACAGCTTTGGCAAACATAAACAATTTAGGTAAAGGGGAGACGTGGAGGTTTGAAGCAATATTATTGGCCACTCCAAAAAGTAAACCTATTTCATTCAAGCTAGTGGATATCACCGCTTGGTAAGGAGGAAGGAATGTCTTTTTATGATTTTTACTTTTATTATGGATTTTATTATTTATTAATTATTATATTTGTTGTTTTGTTAATCATTGCATTATTATTAAGCATAGCAATAATTTTATTTTTAGCATATCGATTGAAAATATTTAATACTAGGTATAGCCAAAAAGAGTTTAATACTAAATTAAACGAGTATTTAAATAGGTATAATTTTTATATATCAAAAATTTTTTATTTAAATGATTTTGCTACCTATAATAAGTCAAATGACTGCAAAAAGATTATTGCAATAGACAATAAAAAACAATTATGTTTTATTGATTATAATAAAGGTAATATGTTTATTGTAAAATATAGCGAAGTATTAGATTATGAAATTATTGAAGCTATTGGCAAACAATCTGTTAAAATAAATATAGATAATTTTGGAATAGAAGGCTATGGTAAATGTAAGGAATTAAAGTTTATTATTAAATTAAAAAGGTGTGATAATGCCCAAATAGTGTATGATATCATTCCACATAAAATATTTAATATTGGGGTAAGAAAATCATCAAATCAGTATGCACAATGTGTTGCAACATTAAAAGAATTTATAACTTTTTTAGATAGTATAAAAAATGAAAACCGCATAGAAAAAGGCACTAATTAATAGTGCCTTTTGGTTTTTAGTTTTTGAGATATTTATACTCTCTATAATTTAAATTTACAACAATTTTCGCTTATAAATTCAAGTTGTTTTGAATAAGATATTAGTAGTATTCAAGTTTAAATTTTCTAAAAAAATTGTGTTTAGTACCGATTTTTGATACATTTTTGATTATTTTACTTGAATTCCACCAAGATAAGTTGAAATGATATTGCCATTATCGTCAAGCAAATTGAAATCTGCAAGCATACCAACTTGTATGTCGCCACGGTCAGTCATATTCATAACTTTTGCAGGGTTAAGTGAACCCATTTTTACACATTCCCCAAGTGGAATATTTAAGTTGTTGTGTAAGTTGACTACCATTTTGCTAATTGGTGTTACGCTACCAGCATAAGTGTTTAACTCTTTAATTATTGCAACCTCTTCCTCAATAACAATACGTTGTTTTGATACTCCACTGCCAAGATAGAACTCACCACCTTTATTACCAGCAATCGCAAGTGAATCAGATACAAGACAAATTTTATCTGCAGTTTTCAATTTGTAAATCATTTTGAATAATGGGTTAGGAACGTGTCTATTATCCGCAATAACCTCGTTGTAAAGTCTGTCGTCTGTCAAACCAACTTCAGTCAAACCTAAATGCTTGTGTGGGGTAGTACGTCTTGAGCAACGTGAGGTACAATTGTACATATGCGTAACACTGCTTGCACCATTGTCAGTAAGTGCGTTGATTTCGTCATCAATGCTTGCATCATGTCCCAAACTAATTTGGATATTATTTTTAGTACATTCTTTTGTGAACCAATCACTAGACTTTTGGTCAGGTGCAACTGTAATTCTAGTAATTATATCTTTATTTTCCCAAACCCACTTTGTATTTTCAGCATTAGGTTCTAAAATGTAAGCTGGTGGGTGAGCCCCTGGGGCTTTCATTGAAATAAATGGTCCCTCCAAATGTGTGCCATAAGTCCTTGCATATGGGGAATTGTATTTTTTAACATTATCAATAGCCACAAGAGTGGTAGGAATATCTGCCGTTAAAGTGGTAGGAATATATGTTGTTGTGCCAGTATTTAAATGATATTCGGATATTGCATCTAACGCTTCTTTTGTACCCTCCATCATATCGTGACCGCCACCGCCGTGAGTATGAATATCAATGTAACCACTTGCAAGTATGCCACCTTTCAAGTCGTAAGTAGTATCCGCTTCATCTGTAATATTCTTTGCGATTTTGCTAATTTTGCCACTATCAACACTAATGTCGCATTGCTCTTTAATCTCGCCATTAATTATTGGACGAACATTTTTAAATAAAATCATAGTAACTCCAGTTTGATTTTTTTTGATAATCTAGTTTTGTTAAAAAGTAGAATTATCACAAAATAATTATAGCCTATTTGATACTTAAAATCAAGAAAAACAATTTTATTTTTATTAAAATTAGTAGTTTTCTGGCAAAAGAGTAAATAATCTAGAAAAAATATTGCTAATGAAATTAAAATGTTTGCAAAATTATAAAAATATGTTATTATTTAAATAGGCACTAACTCTGAAATTTTGAGAGGGAAATTATGAAAGACAAATTTGACAATCAAAATGAAATTGAGCGTGATATGCAAGAGGGGGATATCGCACAAGATTTAAAAAAATCAAGTTCTGCTAAAAAAGTTAAACAAGATAAGGGGAAAATGAGTAGTATGGATAGTACTACTGATATTGTTTTAACAAGTGGTGAAGGAATTTGCGAAAGCTCGGCAACTAAAGTGGCCATTGACGATTATTCTGACAAGGCTCTTGCTGAGGGTGTAATATCTACAGGTATTTTTGGTGATAAAATCGTTGTGGATAAAAAAGAAAGTGAGGAACAAAAACAGCTAGAAGCTGAGGATTTAAATACTATTTATAAAGACGATGAGCAACCTGATTTGCCAATCGTTACAGCAGACGAATTTGAGGAAATGACTAATGTCATTGACGGAAAATCACGAAAACAAAGGAAAAAGAGAAAGAAAAAAACTAAGGTAAGAAAGATTGTTGTAAGAACATATGTAACAGTATTTATTGCAATATTTTGCTGTGTAGCAGTGTATTACACAATTAATTTTACTCAAACAGTACCTACACAAGGTATGGACGGAGCGGAATTGAAAGTTGATATGACTGATTTGCCTCACATTGTGGGGACTGTGGGAACAATTGATTTAAAGAAAATGTTCCCAAATGCGAGTGAATTTAAAAAGAATGGCGTAAGTGTACCAGAGGATAACATTTTGAAAGTCAATAATACTGACGAGTTTACTTTGTCATATACAGAAATAATTGACGAAAAGCCTACAATTATTGAAAGAAAGGTTGAGGTCAAAGAAAATGCTGTTAATGTGTCAGATTGGGACACTTTTGTATCTGCATTGAAAGATAAAAAAGTTGTTTGTATGCAAACGGCATATTTAGCTGCACCACCAGTGGCGGGTGAAGTAAAAGAGAAAGCGATGTCTGGTTTGACGCTTAAAAATGATATTTATGGCAATGGTTGCAAGCTTAATATGTTTGAAATTGTTTGTTGTAGATATAAATCATCGGGTGGAAAATTATCACAGCCATTTTTGCAAGGTAACGGACCAGTTTATGGTTGGTCTGCATTCTATATATCCGCAAAAGAGGATAGTGAAGAACCAATTTTAATGCAAGATTTGCAAATTATTGGTAATGATATGAGTACTGAAGAGGGCGGTAATCTTGCTGGAGTGAGTGATGTAATCATTCAAAAAAGAGGTTTGAAATTGTTTAGCGGTTATGGTACATTGCTTGCAGTTGAAGGTAGTATTAGCAATAATGTAAAAGCCAACTTTAAGTTAAAGCATTGCGTATTGGAAAATAGTCATAAACTAATTCACGTGCGTTATGCGGATATGGATTTTGAGGGTAATATAATTCGTAATGCGTCAGATACAGCACTTTCTATTGCAACTTATGCAAATGAAAAGAGTATTGTAAGGTCTAGGGATAATGTTATCGCAAACTCACTTACTGGCGGTATTGTATTCTATTGCTATGACGGCAATATTTCCGAGGAAAATGCAGAGGATAGTTGGAATGAAGTAGTTATTGAGAAAAATTCATTCTTAGATATTTACAACTGGAAATTGCAAGATAGTCTTGCATTTATGCCAGAAACAGAGAGCGGTGCGGAAATAGCAAACCCAGTTGCGAAAAGTGAAATTCCTAAAAAGTCTTATGACAGACTAAAAGCAGATATTGATGGCAAAAAGTATATTCACTTTGCAATAATAAAATTGCGTACTGGTGGAGGTTTGGCAAAGAATGGTTCAATAGTTAAAAACTATGAGTATTTGAATTATCAAACAGCAAGGGATAAAGATTATCCAAACGGATTCCCATTGCCAAAACTTGCGGCTGCAATTATCAAAGATATTGATGTATGGGGTTATTATGAAAAAGACGACCAAGCTGTAAAACCTTTGGATACTCTTGATACTCTAACAGTGCATAGATTGTATAAGGAATTGAGAGAGGGTAGAGTTGCTACAAAAGCATAAAAGAGTAATTAGATTTGTTTAATTTTAGAGATAACTTTTCTTGAAAAATATTTTTAGAAAATTTTTAGGTAAAAATATAAAAAAATTTTAAAAAGCAAAGATTGATAAATTTTTAAAAAATCTATCAAAAATCGTGCTTTTTTAAAGCTTTAAGATATTAAAAGAAAAAAGTCGCTTGCTTTTTATATAAAATATTTAAATTTAGGTGTTTACAAAACAAGCGTTTTATGATATTATATATATGCAATGATATGCACTGATAAGTGAGGTAAATTATGAAAGAGGACAAGATTAAAAAGGAGTTGGAAGAAACTGCTAGTGCCACTGACACAAAAGCAGAGAATGCTGATGTAAAAAGCAAAGCGGATTCTGAGTCTTCAAAAGAAAAAGTTGATAAAGCTGATGCGAAAAACAAAGAAGTAGCAGCTAGTGTGGCGGATAGTGCAAACGCAACAGAAACTCAATCAAAAAATTTAGCGGCGGCCTCTACTGCAGATTATTCTGACATTGATATGGATGTTGAGGACGAGGTTGATTTGCAAGAGGAAACAGAACAAATTCAAGCAGAGTTTGCTGTTATGGATAATGTTATCAACGGCACAAAACGTAAACAAAAAAAGAAAAAGAAAAAAATGAGCAAGCAAGGCAAGTTAATTGAGTATGGTGCTTTGGCTTGTGTTTGCGTTGCGTTGATATCTGTTGTTGCATATTTCCTATCAATGTTTTTAGGTGCAACACCACCATCACAAGCGATGGATAGTTCTAAACTTATTGTTGATATGACTGAGCGTTCTTATTATTTTGGTACTACTGGCAATGTCGATTTAAAAACAACATTTCCAAATGGTAGTAACTTTAAAATAACTGAGGGAGCAAGTAAAGCTACTGCAGAGGGTAAGTTGACTATAGTTGGAACTGACCCATTCACTCTAACACTAGATGAAACAGTGACTAATGAAGAAACTGGAGCTACTACAACAACACAAAAAACTATAACTTGTAATGTTATAGAGGGTGCTGTAAATGTAAGCACTTGGGAAGATTTGCGAAAGATTTCTAAAGAAGGTCAAATAATTTGTATGCAAAACGATGTGGAAAGTCCAGAATTAGCTGGTGAGAAAAGGGCTGACCACGGACCTATAGAGATTAAGAATGATATTTACGGCAATGGTAAAATTATCAATGTGTGCGAAATTGTTCGTACAAGGTCTAAAGCCAGCAGTAAAAAATATGGTCTTCCATATGTACAAGGCAATGGTAAAGTATGGGGCGAAACTGGTATAAGTCTTCAATCTAAAGAGAATGGTGAGCAACTTATATTCCAAGACGTTCACGTTACTGGTAATAATATGAGCAAAGAAGGTGCACCATTTGGTAGTGAATCTGAGGAGGTTCAAACAACTGCAGATGGTGATGAAGCTCCAGTTAAAAGAGGTAATATGGCTGGCTTAACTGAAGAGCAAGAAAAAACACGTGGTGTATTGTTATTCAGTAGATATGGTGACCTAGTTAGTATTTCTGGTTCAGAGGATGAAAAGATTGAAGTAAGATTAGAACATTGCGTATTTGAAAAGAGCGGTAAAGTTTTACACGTAACTGCTGCAAATATGGAAATGGAAGGTTGTATAATAAGAGATGCTGCCGATACAGCTTTGTCAATTGGTACATATAAAAATAAAGCTAGTTATATTAAGTCATCAAATAATGTTATAGCTAACTCACTTACTGGTGGTATTTTGTTCTATTGTTTTGATGACCAAATTACAGCTGGTAATGCAGAGGCAACTTGGAATACTTTGGAGATTATGCCAGGTACATTCCTAGACATCTTTAACTGGAAAGACCAAAATGGATTGGCATTCTTGCCAGAAACGGAGGACTTTGCTAATATCGCAAACCCAATAGCAGCTAGTGAAATTCCAAAGAAGAGTTATGATGCTTTAAAAGGCAAAGACGAATCTGGAAATCTGTATATTCACTTTGCAATAATTAAAATTAGAACTGGTAATGGTTTGCCACAAAATGGTTCAACTGTAAAAGGTTATAAAGATTTGCAATTTGGTAATGTAAAAGAGGGTAGTAATGGTGAGTTCTCTAGATTCCCTATTCCACAACTTGCAAACGCAATTATGAAAGAGCTTGATGTTTGGGGTTATTATGGAGTTAGTGATGGAGATGTTCCACCAACCTTAAAGTTAGGACAAGACAGACTAACAGGCTTGACAGATTGGGAGAAATTCTATAGAGAGTTAAGGGAAGGTCGTGACAGAACTGCAACTAACAATAATTAGTTTGTTAATACATATAAATAATTTTAAATTGTTAGATATTATATCAATAAATTAAAGCTACTTAAATAGCAGTAAATGAATTTTAAAAGTATACAAAAACACCTCAATTCGAGGTGTTTTGTTTTGGTAAAGACAACTACTGACTGAACTAGTGTGAATATAAGAGCTTTAGCCATACGCAAATAAATATCGAGCGTAGTGAGTTAGTGGCAAGTAAATACAAACTACTAACAATAAAAGCTTAAAATTGATATAAAAAAGCGGTATGGCAATAGTTGTGACTATTAGTAAATTGATGAGCCTATAGGCTTGGTAAGGAAATGGCCTAAGGGGGCAAAATCAAACCACCAGCTTAGTTGGTGGTCTTGACTGCAATTTTTTTGATTTTTGATTTTATAATTTGACAAAAATTATTATTAGTTTTGAAAGGTTTGGAAAATTTGCTTACTTAAATTTTTGAGCCTTTGTCAAAATTTTTTTGGTAATTAATAAAAGAATCTCTATCCAACTGGATAAAAATTTTTTATTATAACATAGTTTAAAAAAATAAAGAGTGATTTGCAATTTTTTTTAAAAATTTACAAATCACCAAGCAAAATTAAATTTTAAATAAAACGCTAGAACTCAAAGTAAATAAAATTATCATAACCATACATTTACCCCATAAAGTTGTTTTATCTCACAAAAAAGTTGTTTTGAGTGGTTTTCAATTAGTGATACCGCATAGCAACTGATAGCAAGACAAGTTTTTTTGTAAGTTTATAATATATTTTTGGTATTTTTATTTTTTTAGTAACTTTACTATAAATACAAATATGAAAAAGTATGATTATAACTTGGTAAAGTCGCTAGCAGTGTAAAAAATTATGCTGTGTAAATAGCTCATTAAATGTAATTTTATTTGTAGTGTTAACTTATTTTTTAATAAATGTTAAAATAATCATATTTATTATAAAAAATATAATAAAGTCTTTACTTTTATTATAAAATGTAGTAGAATATAATTGAAAAAATATAAAATATTAAAAAGCTTTTAAATGTGCTTTGATTATACTATTTAATACATAAATTATCTTTGCACTAAAATATTGCGATTTGATTATATAGAGACATATCACGGAGGATATATGGATAATACAAAAATTATTGAGAATTTTAAAGTGCAAGGTAAAATTTTAAAAGTTGAGCCATATGGTAATGGTCATATCAACACTACTTTTTTGATTGAATGTGATGATAATGGCATTAAAAACAGATATATTATGCAAAAGATAAACACTAATGTTTTTCCAAATGTTGATGGACTAATGAATAACATTTTAAGTGTTACATCTTATTTAAAAGAGCGTATTGTTGAAAATGGCGGTGACCCAGATAGGGAAACTTTAAATTTGATTTTGACTTTAGATGGTAAAAGTTATTATAAATGTGACGAGGGTGCTTATCGTATTTATAAATTTATTGAAAATACAATTGCTTTGCAAATTGCAGAGGATAAAAAAGTATTTGAGGGTGCTGGCTATGCATTTGGTAACTTTATCAATCTTCTTAATGATTTTGATGCTAGTGGTTTGTTTGAGGTTATTAAAAACTTCCACAACACTGCAGATAGGTTCCAAAAATTTATCAATGCCGTTGATAAAAATAGTGTAGGACGAGTAAGTAGCGTACAAGAGGAAATTGATTTTGTATTAAAACGTTCAGCAATCTGTGATAGTATTGTTAGCTTGTTGGAGTCAAAGACTTTGCCAATGAGAGTTACACATAATGATACTAAATTAAACAATGTTTTGATTTGTGAGCGTACTGGTGAGCCAACTTGTGTAATTGATTTAGATACTATTATGCCAGGTAGCTTGCTTTATGACTTTGGTGATGCAATTCGTTCAGGTTGTAATACTGGACTTGAGGACGAGCCAGATTTGTCTAAGGTTGGTTTTGATATTGGCTTATATGAGAGCTTTACAAAAGGCTTTATGACTGGTATTGGTAGTTGTATTACACCAGTTGAGCGTGACCTACTTTCACTTGGTGCAATAATGATGACTTTTGAGTGCGGTATGAGATTTTTAACAGATTATCTAGAGGGCGATGTTTATTTTAAAACTCATTATCCAGAGCATAACTTGGTACGTTGTCATACTCAGTTTAAAATGGTTAGCGATATGGAAAGTATGCGTGATAAAATGGATGATATAGCGAGGAAATATAGCAAAGTATGAGTAAATACATAATTAAAAAAACAACAGCACATTTTGCGGAAGATATAAATTGGAAACAAGTAGATTGTATGTCGCTTACCTCAAATAATGGTGATGGTAGTGTGCCATATGCAACAAAATGTTATCTAGCTTATAATGAGAAAGGCATTTTCTTTAGGTTTGAGATTGAGGACGATAAAATCAATTGCACAATGAAAGAATATAATGCACCTATCTATGATGAGGAAACTGTTGAGTTGTTCATTCAACCAACACAAGATAAAACTCATTATATGGAATTTGAGTGGAATGGAATTGGTGGTGTATTTTGTGCAGAGGTTTATAACAATTTACAAGGCTCAACCAGCTTGACTTTTACAAAAGAGAATATACTTGATAGTAAAATTTATGGTACTGAATATGGTTGGATAGTACAAGGAATGTTGCCATCAAAGTTGTTCAATGGCAGTATGGTTGGAGAATGGAAATTCAACGCCTACAGAATTAAAAGAAGAGCGGATAAATCTGCAATTCTATTAAGCTATAATAACACAATAGAGGATAATTACCATATTCCAGATAAATTTGCTACTCTTGTGTTTGAAAAGTAATTGCTTTTAATGTAAAGTATAAGTTGATTAATCAATTATAAATTTGATTAGTAGAAACATAAGTTTGATTAATATTATACTTAATATTAAAAGTTGTAATTGGAATGCTTAAGCTAAAAAACAATAGACAATTTTTAAAAGATTGTTAAACAAAAAAATAGAGACAATGCCATATGCAAAATAAAAGGTATTCTTGCTTAATTGTTTTTGTAATTTGGTATAGCTCACAATAAATAAAGGAATAAAATTAAATTAATATAATTTAGGAGGCATATATGTCAGTTTTAGTTACTGGTGGTGCAGGTTACATTGGTAGCCATACAATTATTGAGTTGGATAAAGCAAATCGTGATGTCGTTGTTGTGGATAATTTTTGCAACAGCAAGCCTATCGCTTTAAAAAGAGTTGAAAAGATTATAGGTAAGAAAATTAAGTTCTACGAAATTGATGTTTGCGATGAGAAAGCTTTGCGTAAAGTTTTCAAAAAGGAAAAAATTGATTCAGTAATTCATTTTGCTGGTTTGAAAGCAGTAGGCGAGTCTGTAGCTATTCCACTTAAGTATTATGAAAATAACTTAATAAGCACATTGTCTTTGCTTAAAGTTATGAAAGAGTTTGGTTGCACAAATCTTGTATTCTCATCATCTGCAACTGTATATGGCGTGCCTAAGAGCGTTCCTATCTCAGAGGACTTCCCACTATCTGCTACAAACCCTTATGGCAGAACAAAATTATTTATTGAGGAAATTTTAAGAGACTATTACAAAGCAAATCCAGAAATGAATATCGCTTTGTTAAGATACTTCAATCCAATCGGTGCACACGAGAGTGGTATGATTGGTGAGGACCCTAATGGTATTCCAAACAACTTGATGCCATATATCACACAAGTAGCAATTGGTAAGTTACAACAACTAAGTGTATTTGGTGATGATTATCCTACACACGATGGTACTGGTGTGCGTGACTATATCCACGTATGTGATTTAGCAAAAGGTCACGTGCTTGCAATTGCTAAGTTGGAAAGTAATCCAGGTGTTGTTACATATAACCTTGGTACTGGTAATGGCTACAGCGTATTAGATATGGTAAAAGCTTTTGAAAAAGCTTGTGGAAAACCAGTTAATTACAAGATTGCTCCACGTAGACCAGGCGATGTTGCAGAGTGTTATGCTGACCCAGCATTAGCTTTAAAAGAGTTAGGCTTTAAAGCGGAATTCGATTTGGATAGAATGTGTGCAGATAGCTGGAGATGGCAATCAAACAACCCTAACGGCTATGATAAGTAATTGGTAAAATAATACCGATTTTCAGCGTGTAAATTGTAAATTTAAGATAAATTATTCCCGCAGGTACACACTAAAATGTGCTTCTGTGGGATAAATTTACCAAGTAGAATATTGAGGATAAAATATGTATGATTGTCATTCACATTGCAGTCACTCTGTAGATAGTCCTACGGATATTGATTTAATGATTGAGACTGCTTTGGATAAAGGAATGAAATATATTGCCTTTACCGACCATTTGGATAGAGATTATTTGTATGGTAACTCTAAAGTTAAAGACATAAGGCAGTTAGATATACCTTTTCACATATCCGATGTCCTTAGAGTAAAGCAAGAGTATGCTGGCAAAATTGAGATTGCTTGCGGTGTGGAATGTGGCTTTTCGCTTCAATCGGAAAATGATTATATTACTTTATTAAAAGGTAATGACTTTGATTTAATTTTAAATTCAGTGCATTCTGTTAATGGCGTTGATTGTTATTTGCCCGAATACTTTGAGGGTAAAAGCAAAGAACTGGCATATAAGCAATATTTACTTGCTGTACTGGATAGTGTAAATGCAAAATATGATTTTGATGTTATTACTCATATCGGCTATGTTTGTAGAAAAGCACCATATGAAAATAAGGATATGAGCTATTCCGAGTTTGCAGATATTTTTGACAGCATTTTAAAAGGGATAATAAGGCGTGGTGTATCGCTAGAACTTAATTCACACAATAGCGGTAGTAACACAATGTTTTTACCTTATCCAGACATTGTTAAAAGGTATATTGAACTTGGTGGTACAGACTTTACGTTTGGCTCAGATGCTCATAGAGTAAGTAGAGTAAATGATAAGTTTGATGAGGTAAAAGATTTTTTGCTTGCTAATAATCAAAAGTATTTAAATATTTACAGAGCAAGACAAAAGATAAAAATTGATTTAACTAAACTTTAATTTGAATTGTTTGGTTGACATAGGAGTAATGATGAGAGTATTTGATAATGCAACGCAAGAGTTAAAATATAAAGTGATTAAAGAAGTCTGTAAACTTGCTTTTGAGGAAAGGCTTAATGATTGCTATTATGCCATTCCACGCATACTAGTTCCAGATAACACACAAGCAATGAGATGTTGTATTTACAAGGATAGAGCCATTGTAGAAGAAATGGTTCGTCACATTATTGGTACTTGGTGCGTTCCTAATCATTTGCTTGAAGTGCTTGACATCGCTTGTGACGAGTGTCCGATTGACCGCTATACAGTTAGTGAGGGATGTCGTGGTTGTATATCTCATAGGTGTGTTTCCAGTTGTCCAGTCCAAGCTATCCGCATAAGCAGTAAAAGCAAGAAAGCAGTAATAGATATTGATAAATGTATTGAATGTGGTAAATGCTTTAGAGCTTGTCCTTACAATGCAATACGTGAAAATGTACGTCCTTGTGTTCGTGCTTGCAAAATTGGTGCTATAAAAGTTGAAAAAACTAAAAAGGCAAGTATTGATTACAACAAATGCGTTAGTTGTGGTGCTTGTATGGCAAAATGCCCATTTGGTGCTATCCAAGATAGGTCATATTTATTAGATACAATTAAATTGTTAAAGGAAAGCGAAAACAATACTAAATATAAAGTTTACGCAATGGTTGCTCCGTCAATTGGTACGCAATTTAATTATGCGGAGGTTGAACAAATTTGTACAGCACTAAAAATGTTAGGTGTATACGATATATTTGAGGTTGCTGTTGGGGCAGATATAACAGCTTACAAAGATGCGTTGGAATATGCAGAGAAAGGCTGTCTAATGTCATCTTGTTGCCCATCTTTTGTAGAGTATGTAAATAAACAATTCCCTCAACTAAAAGATTATATTTCAGTTAATCCGTCACCTATGGTAGAGTGTGCTAAACTTATTAAGAAACAAGACGAAAATTCAAAGATTATCTTTATTGGTCCTTGTGTAAGCAAAAAAGGTGAGGCAAAATTGCCAGAGGTTGCTGGTTTTGTAGATAATGTTATTACTTTTGAGGAATTGCAAGCACTTATTGATAGCAGGGATATTAAAGTTGAGGAACTTGAAAAGACTCAAATTAAATCCGCATCATATTTTGGTAGAGCGTTTGCACGCAGTGGTGGTGTAAGTGAAGCCGTTAAAAATATCATTACAGAGGAAAATTTAAACGTAACACCTAATATCATTTGTGCAGATGGTCTTGACAATATAAAAATAGCACTACTTAAAAACAATAAAGGCTTAGCTAAAGACTTGTTTATAGAGGGTATGGCGTGTGCTGGTGGCTGTGTTAATGGTGCTGGTTGCGTAAATCACGATGCAAGAAGTGTTAAAATGATGAATGAATATAGCGAAAAAGCTTATAAAGAAAATGTTAGCAGAGTAGTAAAGGAACATTTAAAAGATTAAGCTATATTGTGCATTATTTCAAAAGCAGTTAAAAAATTTAATTTAATCACAATATTAAGTTGTAGATAATGATTTTGTAATGTAAAATTTAATTGTTTAGCTATACAAAGTTTAAATATTAAGTACAATTTAATTTAGCAAAATTTCAATTAGTTAAAATATAATATAGTTTTAGTAGATTTTATTCTAATTCAATATGGGCGGTTATTGTATTAAAGCTATACATTTTGTATTAAATAAGTTTATCTATTTAGTTGTTTTGTATTTACACTACAATTAGACAAGATTAGACATAAACATTTGTGATAAGTTTTAAATCAAATTGACATTGACATAATTTTTTATTATAATTATTGTATTGATAGTGATATCAAACACATAACTTTTGAAGTATAAAAACTTCATAAAACTTTTTACAATTCTATTACCGAAATCGGCACAGAGTAATCTGTGCCGATTTTGGGTTTAGTCTGTTTAAATTTAAACAAATTACTTTTAAGGTCAATTAATCAACAAGATTTATAAAGCGTAATTTAATTTTTGTGCCATTGCCAACTTTTATCAATATTATCTGTAAGCAATAAAGCAAGTTAAATTTACTTTATTTAAAGTTTTCTTTAAAGTTTGATTAATTTATATTAAATTAATTATAATCTTTTCATTTGTAAATGTACTAATATATTTATTTAAAGTATCATAATAAATGTTTATCAAGCAACAAGATAAAACGTAGTATTGTTGTAGATTTAGATATACTTTCAGTATGAGCATTATCATAGTCCTTTTTTAAGTCAAGCTAGAAACACATTTTTAAGCCACTAATTGGCTTGAAAGATTAATCAACAACTATTAAAAGCAACAGCCTAAAATCAAAAATTTTAGGCTGTTTAGTTTTTTGTAAAGTCGTAAATTTGCAAAAAGTCGATTTTTTAAAAATACCCACCGAAAATCGGGGGTATTTTTGTATAATTTAGCTAAAATGTGTAAAATGGTGGTACATAAAATATATATATCTATGTAC
>CAJTZR010000009.1 GCA_910584035.1 uncultured Christensenella sp.
CTCCGTTATTTTATTTTAGCATAATATAAATAATATTGCAAGTAAATGTAATTGCTATTGATGATTAAAAATAAAATAAATTTATAAATGATAAGTAAATATTATTTTAATTGTAATTAGAATATAACTCCTAAATTTATAATAATTGAAGCTTTAAAAATTAGCGAATAAATTAGCAATTTTATTAGTTACTGCTGAAAAAGCTGGGGATAGATTACTTCATTTTATTTCTGTTAAAAAGTATAACAATGTAATATTGCAATTTTATCTAAAATTGGCAAACACAACTCCCTTTTCTATAGCTTACTGTTTTAATTGGCATTTTCTAATGCAAAATGTAACTTATCCCTACTATGCGATATCTTTTGACAATGTTAATTATAAAATAAATTGTAATTTTTTCTTGCAAAAAAACTCATAATAGTGTATACTAATTATGAAATAAATTTTTATAACATTTTTGTTAATGGAGGTTTTTATGAAATCAGTTCAAATCAAGCTAAAATTAGCGGAACACGTTAAAGCATTTGTACAAAAGGTAGCTGTTTTTCCAGGGGAATTGGACTTGCGTTCTGGCAGATATGTTGTTGACGCAAAAAGTATTTTAGGTATTTTCAGCCTTGATTTATCTAAACCTATTACTTTGGAAATTTACGATAACAACTGCGAAGAGTTACTAAAGAGTTTAGAGGAGTTCATTATAAAATAATGCAACTTAAGGATAAAGCACTTAACAAAGTTATTATGCTTTTTGTTATGGATTGTATGGAAATACCACTGAAAATTGATACCCTAACCGATATTTGTGATGCGAATAATTGGGTCGGATTTATGGACTGCAGAGATTGCGTTGTTGATTTAATTGACGTTGGGCATATTGTAAACATAAGCAAAAATAACGATAAACTTTATACATTATCAAATAAAGGCAAGGAATGCTTGAGTATTTTTTATAGGGAAATACCACTATCAAAGCGTGACGAAATTAAGGCAACTGTTAAGGAACAACGTTGCCACTATCGGCGTTTACAAGACTATTTTAGTGATTATTTTATGAACGAAGATGGCTCATATACTGTCATTTTACGTATAAACACCCCTGCTCAACCATTGCTTGACTTAAAACTTTGCGTGCAAAATAAAGCAAGAGCAAAATGGCTTTACAAAAATTGGATAGATAAAGCACCTAGTGTTTACGAGTTTTTACACGCACAATTATTGGAATAAAGTTTTAAATATAAATATTAATAATTAACTATTTTAAGGTGATTTATGTATAGCTATAAAACAAGAGGCGTCTGCTCTAGAGAAATTTTATTTAATGTGGAAAATGACATTATTACTGAACTTGAGATTATAGGCGGTTGTCGTGGTAATACTCAAGGCTTGGCAAAACTTGCACTTGGTAGGAATATAAATGAAGTAATAAGTTTGCTCAAAGGTATTAGATGCCGCGGTAATACAAGTTGTCCTGACCAACTAGCAACTGCCCTAGAATATTATAAAAATGCAAACAATTAAAATTATAGCAAGTCCAAAGCAATTATCCCGTATGGATATTGACTAACAACTGATAGAATTTAAATTGTATCAACTTAATTTATTCATTAAAAAGCGTTAGCTTTTTTTAATTTAAGTTTACTCCAATTAAAAAAATATAATTTATATTAAACTTAATTGAGTGCTTCTAAAATAAACAAAAGCAATTCTCCTTGATTACATTATAAATGGCTTAATATTTATAATATTCATAGAGAATTTTATTTTTTACATAAAGCTATTCCAACTTATTTACTAAATATAAAATAAACCAATACAATTTGACAAATATTTTTACATTATTCACAAAAATGTCATAGAATTATCTGTGGTTTTAGCAAAAGTATTGATATAAAATATTCTACACCTTATAAATTTTATATACAAAATACTAAATATTATTTATTTTTAATACATATTGCATTTGTATTTAAACCTTTGTAAAAACAAGTATTATACCAATTAAAAATATGTTCATTAAATTTGATAAATCTCAAATTTGAACAAAAGCAAAAGAATCTGCTAATAATCGCAGATTCTTTTTGTATTACCACATTTTTTATTTTTATCTAATTAATTGCAATTAGTTTTTTGAGGTATTTTTAATTATGTAAGAAAATTTATTTATATTAACAATATCTTCTTTTTTCACAGTCAAAAATTTATAATCATACTCAAATGTTGTTGAACTAACATAATTACGCTCTATTGTAACAAAAAGTTCCTCACCTCTAATGGAAATATTTGTAATATCATACTTTTCTTTATCACCTTTTGTATAACACACTAAAAGCAAACAATTAGTTTGAAAATAGCTTTCATCAAAAAATGTTAATTTATCTAATGTTCCTACACCAAAATATTCATTGTCAAAAAACTCTTTCAGTTCCTCAACACTTGCAATTTTATTCACCATTTAAAACAGCATATCGTGACTTGAATATTCTGTATTTAATTCCGCATCTATACCTTCAACTTTAAACTGAAGGCTTTTACCAGTACAACCTACCAAACAATTGCAAATACCAATAGCAAAATAATTACACTACATATTTTAATATTTCTCATATGTTAAATAATATCACTCATTTTTAATTTTTTTACAATTTTTTCCAAGCTTTGTTTGTTTTTAGGCAACTTTGGAAATGTATGCAAGCCGTCATTCTTTTTGCGTGGCAAAATATGAAAATGCAAATGGAAAACGCTTTGTTCTGAGCCGTCACCACTAGCATTCATTATATTTACGCCATCAAAACCGCAATTTTTCACATAATGATTAGAGACTTTTTGCACGGCTGACATTACAGCGTCCAAATAACTCTTTTCACAATCTAAAACACTTACATAGTGTTTTTTAGGAATAACAAGCGTATGACCGCTACAATCATTGGCAATATCAAGAAAAGCCAACGCAAACTCATCCTCGTATATCTTATAGCAAGGCTCTTTGCCCAATACTATATCACAAAAAATACAATCTTCCATTTGATTTAATTAAATTATGCTCTGCTACCTGGTTTATAGATAGGCATACCTTGTTTGCAAAGTGGGCAATCGTCTGGCTCATAAGATATAACTTCCATTGAAAGCAAGTTAACAAACTTAACACCAAAATCTACTTTACCATTACTTCTATCAACAATACTTGCAACTGCACTTACATTGCAACCGCTATCTTGAACAAGTTTTACAACCTCTTTAACTGAACCACCAGTTGTAACAACGTCCTCAACTACGATAACATTTGCACCCTCAGGCAAACTGAAACCACGTCTTAAAGTCATAACGCCATTTTCTCTTTCAGCAAAAATGTTTGGAACGTGCAATTGTCTTGCCATTTCATAGCCCATCAAAATGCCACCTACAGCTGGTGAAACTACAATATCACAAGGGATATCTTTTAATTTGCTAGCTAATTCTTTGCACAAAACAGCTGCAGAATCAGTATCTACAAACAATTTAGCACATTGCATATAAGTATCGCTATGTCTTCCAGAAGTCAACTTAAAGTGACCTTTTAACACACCGCCTGTCTTTTGAAAAATTTCCAAAACTTGTTCATTTGTCATCATAATTAAATTCTCCTAATTTAATAATATTTATTTTGTTTTTTATTTTAAATATCTCAATAAAATACTAATTTTCATAAATTATTTTGCCGTCTTTTATCCTAATAACGTGGTCAGCAACACTAATATGTTCCTCATTGTGAGTTACCATAATAACCGTAGTACCACTATCGCAAATTTCTCTTAAAATTTTAATCACCTCTGCACCATTTGTGCTATCAAGGTTACCAGTAGGTTCATCTGCAAGAATAACTTTAGGGTCATTTACCAAAGCACGTGCAATAGCAACTCTTTGCTTTTGTCCGCCAGATAATGTAAGAGTTTTTGCATTTGCTTTTTCTGTTAAATTTAATTTTTCAAGTAATTCTTTTGCTTTAGCATCTTTAATTTGTCTTTTTGCCCCAGCAATAGTAAGTGGTAAAACAATATTATCAGTAACTGAATAGGCTGGCTCTAAATAGAAAGACTGAAAAACATATCCTATATTTTTATTGCGATATTCGCATAATTGTTTATTTGACATTTTTGTTACATCAACGCCGTCAACAATTATTGTACCGCTAGTTACACTATCAATACACCCAATTAAATTCAAAATAGTGGACTTGCCCGAACCAGACTGCCCTAAAATCACTAAAAACTCACCATCTTCAACATTAAAACTTACATCGTCTAATGCAGTAAGCAAGTTATTACCTCTACCAAAAGTTTTTGTAATATTCTTTACTGAAATCATAATCCACTAATCAAATAATCAAATATTGTAATAATTAAAATAGCTACTATTAACCCTCATAAGTAATTTCGTTTTTCTTTACTTTAATGGCTTTTTTCCTTTTAGGCTTTAGCGTTTGGATACACATAATGATTGGCACTGCCAAAAATATTATACCCATTATAATGCCACCTATAAACACAAGATATTGTGCCCAATCTGGTTTAAAAATACTAACTAAATCATTGTAAATTGGTGATACAAAGCCATCAATAAACCCAGAAAAAGTTACACCAAATTTTTGAATCAAACACAATACGAATGTCAAAAACAATGGAATTGTCAATATTGTACTATATGTAGTTACACCAATTGAAAGGACAGTTTTTGCAAATTTTTTACGTCTGCCCGCAAAAATATTGAAAGACATTATTCCGACAGCCATTGATATAACAACAATAACATATCCTAACAAAATGTGTTCAAACCCACTATAGAATTTTACTATATCTGCAATACCAATAATTGTTAGCAATGATAGGATACCAAATATGCTACCAGTAAAAGATATTGCTAATATTAAACCATCAATAATTTTTCTCATAAATCCCTCTAAATTTTATTATAACAAACCTTAACTTTTCTGTCAAGACTAATTTAAGCAAAACATACCTTTTAACAAATTAGTCTCGATTTTTGAAAGGTTTTAATCAAATATATGCCACAATTACTAAAAAATTCTATTCACTCCGCAAAGCTAATACTGGGTCTTTATGAGCCGCAATATTTGCTGGTATTAAACCTGCAATCAATGTCAAAAGCGTACTTATGAGAATTAATACAATTCCAGCAACTGGTGACAATACTACTATATTTGTAGCCACATAACCTTTTGCAAAATGTTTGATAATTATATTAATAGGAATTGACAGCAATGCGGATATAATTACACCCATTAACCCTGAACTAATACCAATAGTAGCAGTTTCCGCATTAAACACATTGCCTATATCTATCTTTCTAGCACCTATTGCACGCAGTACACCAATCTCTTTAGTTCTTTCAACAACAGATACATAAGTTATAATGCCAATCATTATAGAGGATACAACCAAAGATATTGACGCAAAGCATACAAGCACAATTGATACAATATCAATAATCTCTTTGACCATATCAAGCATCATTCCCGATGCGTCCATATACTGAATTCTATCCTCTTCCCTCTTATTGTTATTATACTTATCCATATAAGCTTTTACAGAGTCTTTATTTTCAAAAGATTTTGGGTAAACATAAATATTATTAGGCATAGTACTTGCACCAATCTTTTGCATAAATACCTCGTGACGCTCGTCAACATCCAAATAGAATGGGTTTGCTGGTGTTTCAACTTTACCCTCTTCGCCAAAACCTGGTATTCCATCTAAATCAAATAAGAATGGTGGCACATCAATGACTTGGTCATTTTCACCCAAAAATACAGATTTCTCTTTGTAAGTTGAATCTGCTTTAGCTTTTGCATATTCCTCAAGTTGAGCTTTAACAACCTCAGACTTCAAATTCTCAGCAACAATTTGTTCTCTAAGTTCCTTACGATACAATACACTTGTGTTATACATAGACATTGGTGAACCTTCTTTTACACGCATTACTGCTGTAACTTTTATTTTATGAGCATCATCTTTAATGTCTTTATACAACCCCTCAAGCTTGCTGTCTTGTGGTGATTTATATCTTTTTACACCATCTATTTCAATAGAATCATACCAATTATCATATTGAACAACTCTAAATTCTCTACCAAGAAAATCACCATATTTTAAATTTGACAAATCTAAATCGTCATCAAAGTGGAATTGTGATAAAACACTTTTTGACAACTGATTATATTGGTTTACAACCAAAGCAATTTGATTTGGTTCTGTAGGATAATCACCTTTAACCACATCATAATTGGCTTTCATAAAGTCGTCACTAACCATTTCCAAAAAGCGATTGTCACTTCCCATCATCATCTCAATGATAGGGTCAGCACTTTTAAAGTCAACTTTTTTGTATTTTTTATCACCATCTTTACCTGTTTCAGTGATTAAATTCATACTCATTGCATAAGTATAAGAAATTTCACTAATGATATTTTTATCTATTGCCTCAATATAATCAATGTAATTTTGATTAATTCTATTATAATGAATACCACTATAAATACCAATTACCATATTATTACTTGGCACTGTAATTTTATCAGTATTTGGGAATTTTTCCAATTTATCATTGCCATTGTTTTGTCCCATTGGATTCATAGCACTGGCCATATCCATATAAAGTTGTTGTACAGATATTGGATACTGACCTAGCATTGTTTGTTGCATATCTGCAATATACAAGCCAAAACCATTGTTAACAGCAAGCACCAAAGCAATACCTATTATACCGATTGAACCCGCAAAAGCTGTCAAGAATGTTCTACTTCGTTTAGAAAATAAATTTTTAAGTGATAACTTAAAAGCTGTCCACAAATTCATTGAAGTTTTTTTGACAGACGCCTTTTTCTTTTTGTTTTGGTCTTTTTCAAAGGCTTTCAAAACCTTTTTGCTATCTTTATCATTAAGTCCGCTAATATCTGGAACTGGCTCCTCCACAAAGAAAGTTAAATTTTCCAACTCCTCAGCAGTAGGCTCGTAAGCCATTGTATCCTCAAGCACCTCGCCGTCAAGCATTTTAATTATCCTTGTAGAATAATCTGCAGCAAGTTGGTCATTGTGAGTAACCATAATTACAAGGCGTTCTTTTGCTATTTCCTTTAGCAAATCCATAATTTGTACACTATTTTTACTATCTAATGCACCAGTAGGCTCGTCTGCTAGGATAATTTCGGGATTGTTAACCAATGCTCTAGCAATAGCAACCCTTTGCATTTGTCCGCCAGATAATTGATTTGGTTTTTTATGAACTAAATCTGCAAGACCTACTTTAGCCAAAGCCTCTGTTGCCCTTGCCTTACGCTCTTTTGCATTTATACCAGACAATGTCAAAGCAAGCTCCACATTTTCCAAAATAGTTTGGTGATTAATTAAATTGTAGTTTTGAAAAATAAAGCCTACATAATTATTCCTATAAGCGTCCCAGTCGGCATTTTTAAAAGTTGTGGTAGATTTTCCGTTAATCAAAACATCGCCACTTGTATATCTATCAAGTCCACCAATGATATTTAGCATAGTTGTCTTGCCGCAACCACTTGGACCTAAAATCGCAACAAATTCGGAATTTCTGAATGACAAAGTAACACCCTTTAAAGCGTGAACAATATTATCATCACTGCCATAGTCTTTTACAATATCTTTTAATTGTAACATACAGCCTCCTTTTACGCCATAAAATGACATTGCCTTATATATTAAATTCAACCAAAAATTATAAAATCTAACTTTTAAAATATTATAACATACTTAATTTAAAATAACAAGCCTTTTATATTTATTTTTAATTTAATATACAATAGTATTATTTTTAAAGTTTTGTATAATACGCTAAAAAGTCACAAGTTATTTTGCCAAATTATTCAAATATACGTTTGACAAAAAAATGCTTAGTATGTTAAAATTATAAAAATAAAACTAATAGCCTAAAATTTAACGGCTATTTTTATATTACGCAAGAATTTTTTTATTGCTACTTTTATTTTCAAGTTACTTAGGAGAAAATATGGAATTTATTGAAAAAATGGTACAATTTATCAGAGATGTACTATGGGACTACATACTTTTATTTATGCTTTTGGGTGCTGGACTATTCTTTACTATAAGGCTAAAAGGCGTGCAGTTTAGAAAGTTTGGCGAGGGTTTTAAAAGCACCTTTAAAAATATGAATTTGAATGGTGAAAAAGCCGACAAAAAAGGTATGTCGTCATTCCAATCATTAACCACTGCACTAGCTGGTCAAATAGGTACTGGTAATATTGTAGGTGTAGCAACTGCCATAGCAACTGGTGGAGCGGGAGCAATATTTTGGATGTGGATGAGTGGTCTTTTAGGTATGGCAACTATCTTTGCCGAAGCCGTTACCGCACAAAAATTTAAACACACGGACGAAAATGGCGTTGTTCACGGTGGGCCAGTTTATTATATAAGAGCATTTTTTAAAGGCAAATTTGGAAAGTTTTTAGCAGGTTTTTTCTCTGTAGCAATAATTTTAGCACTTGGGTTTATGGGCAATATGGTGCAATCAAACAGCATAGGAACATCTTTTAACACTGCTTTTAACATTCCTACTTGGGCTGTTGGCATAATTGTATCCGTTCTTGCTGGAATAATATTTTTGGGTGGTGTTAAACGTATTGCATCATTTACAGAAAAAGTAGTTCCAATTATGGCTGGTCTATATATGTTAGGTTCCATAATTGTAATTGGTATTAATTATCAACATATCGGCACTGCATTTGCTTCAATTTTTGTACACGCATTTAATCCTAAGGCTATTGTTGGCGGTGTTGCAGGAGTTGCAATAGTTAAAGCAATGAGTAAAGGTGTTGCAAGAGGTTTATTTTCCAACGAGGCTGGTATGGGTTCAACCCCACACGCTCACGCATTAGCTAAAGTTGACCACCCTTGCCGTCAAGGTAATATTGCTATTATTGGTGTATTTATTGATACTTTTGTCGTACTTACACTTTCCGCTTTGGTTATTCTAACATCTGGTGTTGCTGGCAATGCAAATAATGAGGGTATTTTAACTCAATTAGCATTTAGTCAATCTTTTGCAATATTTGGCAGTTGGGGTAGCAAGTTTGGTGAAATATTTATTGCAATTTGCCTATTCTTCTTTGCATTTTCAACCATAATAAGTTGGTACTTCTTTGGTGAAACAAATGTACGCTATTTGTTTGGTAAAAAAGCTACAATATTCTACTCAGTATTTGTTATTGCCTTTGTAATGGTTGGCTCAGTACTAAAGGTAGATTTAGTTTGGAACTTGTCAGATATTTTCAATGGCTTAATGGTTATACCAAATATAATTGGTATAGTTGCACTATCCAATGTCGTTGCAAGCCTAAGTAAGGAATATGACAATATAACCAAAGTTCGCAAAATGAATGAAAAAATTATTAAAGAGCAAGCAAAAAATGCTAAAGTCAGTGGTGAATAATAGCCAATTGCTTTTATCATAATGCTTTAAAGATACTTTAAAAAACAAACATTGCATTAAAATTATTTTACAAAAATACATTTGTAAAAAAACTAATATTAACTATCAAAGATATTTTAAAATCATAAAAAGTAAACCCAAAATGTTTTTAAGAATGTACGCAAATTGAAAAAAAATGTCAACTATAAAAAAATTTTGTAATCATAAAAAGAGTGAACCTAAAAAACTTTTTGAGAATATACGCAATTCTTAAAAAGAAAATACAAATAATTTTGTTGTTATCAAACATTAAAGCTAGTTAAATTGGAATTTAGTACCGATTTTTGAATGGTTTTAACTCATAAACTGCAAAATCAACTAAGTTTAGCAATTACAAATTGAATATAAAAACTTGTTTTGTTAAAAATTATATATTGACAAAACTATTAAATTGAATTATAATAAATAAAAAACATAAAGAGGTAAATATTATGAACAAATACACTGGAACTCAAACAGAAAAAAATCTCGCAGCCGCTTTTGCAGGCGAATCACAAGCTAGAAACAAATACACTTATTTTGCAAGTGCAGCTAAAAAAGAGGGCTATGAGCAAATTGCAGCTATCTTTTTGAAAACTGCTGACAATGAAAAAGAACACGCAAAAATGTGGTTAAAAGAACTTTGCGGAATTGGTGACACTGCAACTAACCTTGAGCAAGCTGCAAATGGTGAAAATTCTGAATGGACAGATATGTATGAAAGCTTTGCAAAGACTGCGGAAAAAGAAGGTTTTAAAGAACTTGCTGAAAAATTCCGTGCAGTAGGTGCTATTGAAAAAGAACACGAGGAGCGTTATCTTGCACTACTTAACAACTTAAAGACAAATTCCGTATTTGCTAAAAAAGATGTTAAGGTATGGGAATGCAGAAACTGCGGTCACACTCACACTGGCAACACTGCTCCAGATAAATGCCCTACTTGCAATCACCCACAAAGCTATTTTGAAATAAAAGAAATTAATTATTAATTAAAGTGATAATATGAATAAATTTATTAATGTTGGTGTAGATATAATTGAACACGGCTTATTTGAAGGTCAATACAAAGTGCCTAATGGTATGGCATATAATTCTTATTTGCTTTTAGGTGAAAAAGTATGCCTTGTTGATACCGTGGACAAGCTAGCTACAGATAAATGGTTACAAAATCTTGAAAGTTCTTTAAATGGTAGAGCTATTGATTACCTTATCATATCGCACGCTGAACCTGACCATTCTTTTAATATTGCAATATTAGCAAAAAAATATCCTAATATGCAAATAGTTGCAACTGCAAGCGGTTTAAAAATGATATCACAATTTTATTCTATACCAAAAGAGACTCAGCAGATTATTGTAAAAGATGGTGACATACTTGATTGTGGTGATAGAAAATTACAATTCTACACTGCCCCAATGATGCACTGGCCAGAAGTTATGGTTACTTACGATATTACTAATCAAATTTTATTTTCAGCAGACGGCTTTGGCAGATTTGGTATAAGTTCAAAAATTGATAATTGGATAGACAATGCAAGAGAATATTATATTAATATTGTTGGAAAGTATGGCATACAAACTCAAGCAGTACTAAAAAAATTATCCGCTTTAAAAATCAATACAATATGCCCATTGCACGGCAATGTACTTGAGAATAATATTGACTATTATTTTAATCTATACGATATTTGGAGTAGTTACAAACCAGAAACACAAGGTGTGTTTATTGCTTACACCACTGTTTATGGCAACACAGAAAATGTAGCAAAAAAACTATATGAAAAATTGCAAGCACAAAATATAGATTGCACTATATCTAACTTGACTTATAGTGAAATGTCAGAAAATATTGAGCAAGCTTTCAAATATAGTCATATAGTATTTGCAACAACTACTTACGAAAATAGCATTTTCCCTGCAATGAATGATTTTTTAAACCATATCGCACACAAAAATTTGCAGAATAGACGTGTTGGAATTATTGAAAATGGTAGTTGGGCTGCAGCTGCTGGCAGATTAATCAAAGCAAAGCTAGCGGAATTAAAAGATATTGAGATAATTGAACCAATGGTTTCAATACTCTCCGCCCCTACAGAAACTACTTGGACAAAGCTTGACGAACTTGCACAAGCCTTAATAAATGACATTAAAAAATAACTAATCAATACCACCAGTCAAACTGGTGGTATTGCTTTTTTTATAAGTTTTTAATATTACTTTTTTTTATTAATTAAATAATTTACTAAAATAGAAATTATGTGTAATTTAATTTAAGATAACTCAAATTTTAATATATGTGTCATTTATTTTGATAAAACTTAAATTTACACATATGTATCATTTAATAGGTGCGTATCGGGTCCCCCACAAAATAACTTTTTTGTGGGGTATTTTTACTGCTACTAACGCTTTTGCTTGACAAAGCAAGCTGACACTATTTGAATTAATATCAGCTACTGCTATATACACTTTTAAATGCTTATCAGTGCCACACAAAATAGCTTTTTTGTGGGGTGTATGTTTAGCTTTAGATAATAGAGTTTAAGTTCAGTACAAAATAAATTTATTTTTTATGGGTTTAATATTTCGTATAAGTTGTAAATTTCCTTGTTTTTATCTTTAGCTGTATTAAGCAGTTTATCAAAAAGTACAAATCTTCTATCAAAAAAGCAAAAAAGTTTATTAGAGTTATCAATCATATATTTACCTTGCAAAACTATATTTTCATTTATTAGTTTCTCTTGTAATGGATAATATATATAATTAAAATCATATAAAGGATATTCCTTATTACTTAAATATGTTTTGTGGTTGTTTACTAAAACAGATACTTTTAAGTCAGGAAAAATCTTTTTTAAAATAAGCATAGCGTCAAAAATCATACAATCAAAATTGCTAAGCGTTCCCATTATAAAATGTTTATAACCATTTTTATATTCTTCTTCTAAAAATCTAATCATTAGTGTTGCGTTAATATTAAGTTTTGTAATATTGTTTTGTCCTATAATAGAAAGTGTTTTGTCCATAATTGCTCCTTAAAATGTTTTGAGCAATAAAATCATTTATAACATCATATTATTACCCTATATATTGTTTTAATTATTATATCAAAATTTTATAATTATATGTGCTTTAATAAATACGTATTCTTTAATCGGTATTTATTTATACGCATTTATTAATGCGTATTTGAAAGAATTTAATATTAATTTCGGAATTTGTTATAATATGTCTATAAAAGTATAAGGTAGTAAAAAAATGACAATAAATGACGCTTGTGCAAAGAAAATAATTAAATTAATACAAGCTAAAAAAATTACACAATATAGACTAGAAAAAGATAGTGGCGTTACTCACGGTGCTATGAATAGGATACTTATGGGTAAAAATAACACCATTACTTTGACAACACTTTTTAAGGTATGCCTTGCTTTAGATATATCACCAATAGAATTTCTAAATGACGACTTATTCGATTTAAATAAATTAATTTTAGATTAAATTAAAAGCTAACTTTTTAGAGAGAAACTGACTTAAACGGACTAATTTACATAAAACTATTTTACTTTTTTTCGTCAAAAGCATACACACAATTGTTATCATATATAATTTAGTTACGCCAATATTTAAGTAAAAAATATCCCCACTTTTTAAAAGTGGGGATATTTTTAATAATTTGCTTAAGATTACTTTATCTTTGATTAAGATTACTTTATCTCTGATATTGTAAATGGATTGCCTTGAGCCACATTATAGTGTGGTACTGCAAGCAATTTTATATCTGTTGTACCAGCTGGAACTACAAATTCAGCTTCCATAGTGCTTGAAGTTAGATAAATTGTATTAGCCTCATCACTAATCTCAACCTCAATGCTCTTGCCATTTTTAATAAGTCCACAAAAATAAGGTTTACCATCTACCTCTGTATTTGCTTTTTCTTTTTCACATTCATATGAAAAATAAATTCTTGAAGCACATTCAATAATACTCCATTTTCTAGTTAAAGTTAATTTACGCATAACACTCTCCTTCCTTTAAAAATATTTTATTTATAGTATTTCACTATTAATACTTTCATTATCTTGACAAGTTTCTTTATCCGTCACACTATCTTGTACAATATTTTTCTTGTCCTCATTTACGCTTTGGTTGTTAAAGCTATTTTCTGCTACATTAACCGCATTATCCTCTATCCCAAAAATGTCATTGACTTTTTCATTAGATACTTCTATATCTTTTATATCGGTAATAATGTTAGCACTATTTTTAACCTCACTCAAAAATTGACCGACAATATTTTCACTCCAATATCTACAATCAACTGCAAAGATAGAGTTACAACTTTTTGGGTTCACAATAACTGGCAAAACCAAATGTTCTGAAGGCAGTCCACCCAAAGGCAAATGGTATCTATATAGCAACATTGTGGTTACATAAACTTTCCTACCATTAGTAAGCTTTTCGTCTACTGATTTGTGAAAAAAGTAAGTATATTCATTCCTTAAAAAATTGTTATTTCTGTTTTTATACAATTCTTTCGCAATGGCTTTGAGTTCCATAGGCTTATTAATGTAATAATCGTCTAAACTATAAATTATTACTGCTGGAAAAACTTGGTGTACAAATTTGGATACGGCAAATATTTTTGAATTTGCTTCCACCACACAGCCATAACACATTGTACCATTTTTTAGCACGCTATAGTCACAAAGTTGTTTAGCTCCCCTAAAGTTAGGTTTTGCAATCTTGTTTTTTTGAGAGTTTGTATCACTATCAAAATTGTTTTTTGTAAGCTCTAAATCTTTAGCATAATCTGGTGTTTTGTCTGGGTTACAAATTAATAATTTAAACCATAATCGCTTTAAATTTTTATCCGCAAAATTATAAGCAAAATAAAGAATTATAAACAGCACAATCGCAACTATAGCTATGCCTAATGATATATAAAATTTACGCATATCGTTATGAGAAAATGTATAAATTGCAGATATCACTCCAAAAGCTATTACAACTCCAACCAAGTTTAAAGCATAGTATAAAATTCGTCTTTTATTCATAAATACCCAATAATAAAATTATCATTTTATTTTTTAACTTTCTTTTTAGGTACTGGGGTTATTCTTTCCAAAATTTCAACAACCTTGTCAACCAATTCCTTATTTTCAATATCTAAAATATAATGAGGTTTACTGCCCTTATATGGTATGCCCTCGTCTGCACCTTGCATAAGTTCTTTTACCTCGTCCAATTGTTTAATAAATACACAATTTTCACAAACTAATAATATAGGTTTTTCATTTACATAAACCAAATATTCACCAAACATTTTTTTATAACGTACAGCATAATCATTGCTTACCATACTGCACACAAACTCAATATATTCTACACTAGTAGCCATAGTTTCCTCCGTATTTTACCAATTATTTATAAAGCAAATTTAATGTTGTAAACTTAATAACTAAACTATTATAACTTAAGGTGCCATTAATTTAGCAGTTAATATAGCAGTTTAACTAGAAGAGCAATCTTTTAGACAAAAATATTCCATTCAACAGCCAAATAGCTTAACATTGCAAAATAAAAAAATTTTACATATATCCATTTAAAGCAAATAGCTTCATAATTTACAATATTGGAAGCTGTACATTTACCTAACAAAAAAGATATTTTATGTAACCCTGATAAACGTGGCAAAGCCACATTTTGCAGTAACTAATGTTAATTAAAATAATGTCAGCTTGATTTATTCATTAAAAAGCGTTTGTAGCAGTATCTTGTCAACTTGATTTATCAATCAAAAAACGTTTGTAGCAATATCTTGAATATCAAAACAAAAGCTATTATTTAAATTTGAGAGAACTCAAATTTAACGACACATAATTTGTGTTTATTCATTGCTATCATTTACAGCATTTAATTGGCTATTATGTCCCTCATCAATCAAAAAAAATCTTTTAGGATGCTTTTTTTCTTGTAGATAACACACTGTTTCACCATTTGAGTAACGTGCCTTACCATACAAAATAATGTCAGTTTTGTCATTAGCTAAAAAGAACCTATCTGCATTCTCAACATTTAGCGGACTAACCCAAATCTTATATGTAGTATCTAAAATACGAGTTGTACTATGATTAACTTTTCTACTACCAAACTGAAAGTTTACTCTACTTTGACTATAAACTAAACTTTTTTTTGCTTTGCCAAGATGAATATAAAAACGTTTTTTCAATTCTTCTAACTGATAATTGTTTAATTTTTCAAGTTGAATGTGTGAAAATAACACACCTCTGTATCCTTTCAATTTATTTATAAATAACGCAGAGAAAAAGAATAACGCAAAAGCACCTAAACCAACACCCATACAATATAAATGGATATTATTATTGCCTGTAATTGAAGATACAATAAACCCAATAATTGGCAGAGTAAAGCATATCATTGAAAATACTAGTATTAATATACTCATTATTATCTCGTGGTTATGTGACTTAAAAAATTCCCTATTTTCTTTAGAAAAACCAAATGAAGTCATAAACAACTCCGTCAATGATTCACTACCATTGGAATAGTACTCCACTAACGCCCTATAATTTTCACCGCCAGATGTGCTGTTAATTTTATCAAGCAACTCTTTTTCTTGTTCAGGGGTTCTATAAATAGTTTTAGCATTATTGACTTTATTCTTTTTAAAAATTTGAGTCAAAAAGCTTCCTTCTCTATTCACAAAACTAATCATACACAAAAGCGTACCAACAGCAACAAATGGAATTGACACCCAATATAAATTTAACACTATTGGCAGTACTATGCCAAGAACTAAACATATAATACCAACGACCATTGTAACTGCGTTTATTAAGGTTTTAAATTGTCCTTTTTCCTTAGCCATTATTACCTCAAAAATATATAATACCTTTCAAAAATCGGTATTAAATTATTAATTTTCAATCAAATAACATTTTTTAGGTTTAACTTTATCTTGATAAAATCTAACTGGTGTACCTTCTTTATATCTGTTTAAACTTTGCATTACAACCATATCTTTTTTACCATTTACGCTAGCATTATAATTGTTAATTTTAACTGCAATATTGTAAATATTGTTACCATTAAATTTTTTCACATTACTTGAAACACTGCTATGTAATGAACAACTTAAAACTACACCTTCAACAAGATTACATTTATCAGCATAAGCACTTGCACCTTTCTTTAGTCTAGTAAAAATTATTTTACGTGAAATTACAGTTCTAAATATTTCAAATAAAACACTACCAAGGAATGCCACAAGACCATAAATAATCAAACCAAAGCCAAGGTTAGTATCTTCAAACATAAATTTGCCTAGCAAAATGCTTCCAAATCCAGTTATGATAAATGTCATTACTAAAACCCACTCAACCTTTTGTAATGGTGTAAATATTTTCATATTTGTTTTTGTTGACTTTTTATAGTCATCAAAATCATCAAAACCCATTTGATTAAAAACAGTGTTAGTTAAAGAAGGCTCTGTATCATTAGTAGATTGATTTCCGCCATTAGACTTTTGACTTGCCTCATACTCTTCCAATGTCATAGACTTAACAGATTGACTATCTGACATAGAACCAATTGCTTGGTCGTCTGTAGCAAACTTGCTTTGCTCATTCTCGGCTGAAGCAATATCTGTTGTTTGATAATCTTGAGTATTCTTTTCGTTATTAAGATAACTCTCATAATCTGTACTATTAGGAGCAGAATAATCTTTTACCTTATAGTAATCAACAAAATACCATATCAAACCAGCAAGCACTAAAATGCTACCAACAATATAACAAATGATTGATGCCAATGGCAATTCAATAAATCTTGGTATAACAACACCTGCCAAAATTACCACAATACCTATTACAATTAAGGCAATCATAAATTTTTCTTTTTTATTTTTCATATTACACCTCTAAACAAAATGTATTATTTTTATTAAAATTAATTAATATTAATTGTCCTATTAAAAAAGCAATCCATTGGTTTATTTTTATTTTGATAAAACTCAACAATCGTTCCGTCATTTATATAATTTTGACTTAACATATAAAACTGAGTAAATGTATTACATTCTGGAGCTTTTAAACCTTTTGGAATTTCCATTTCACTATTCAATTCGCAAACCCAAATAGTATAGAAAAAATTACTCTTATCACTCTTTACATTGTTTGGCATATGACACGCAGTGACAATGCCTTTTTTTATATCATAAAAATCAACAAGCAAAGATTTATCTATTTTTAAAAATCTTTTGTATTTATTTTTTTGTCGCACTGGCAATGTAAGTATACATATCATAAACAATGCAAAACTGCCACCGCCAATGCCCATAAGTACAAAGCCAACGTATGACACACTTGTTATTACACTGCCAGCGACAAACACTGCCAAGCACAAAGCAAAAAATATAAAAAACAATCTTATTTTTTTATTACGTTTTGGAGCATTAATAAATAATGATTTACTCTTACGCTCCTCAACTTTTGAGACGTTTTCATTTAAAACAATATTGTCACTTTCGGATTCACTTACAACTATTTTGTCGCTTTCAGTTTCGCTTAAAACTAACTTGTCACTTTCCAATTCACTTAAAATAATTTTATCACTTTCCGATTTTGAGCTTCTATCAATTACATTCTCATTATCTAACAAAAGTATTTCGCTATTTTCTTGCGTTTGAAGTTCGTTTATTACTTTATTAGTCAATTCATCATCAACATTGTTTGTCAAATTTCCGCTTTTTCTTTCATTTAAAATCTCAATAAATGCTTTAATGGGGCTTATCAATGAAAATATTGTTATTAATAATAAACCAAATAAACTGCCACCTAATGATAACCATTGACTACCTATTTTAGGTCCGACAATTAAGCTAACTAAAATAATTACTACACCTATAAATACAATTATTTTAAGTTTTTTATTGCTTTTAATCTGCTTTTTCTTATTATCGCTCATATTTCCCCATTAACTATTATATAACACTAATACTGATAATTTAACCTATAAAGTCTTTACCGATATCCGCTTCGTTTATATTAGGGTTTGTATATCTATCTTGTTTGTTATGATTTTTGTATGCAATAGCTTTTTGTGGACATCTATGGTAACAAGCAAGACAAGCTACACAACTATCCGCAAACTCAACCTTGCCACTTTCAAGACTAATATTATTTACTGGACAATTAGATACACATTTGCCACATTGAATACAATTATCATTAATAGTAAAGCCTTTTGCTAATTTGTACCAATTACTAAAATTTTTAAGGTACATTGCTTCCATTGTTTTCTTTTTACTTGGTATTGTATAGCAAGAGTTTTTAATATCTAAAATTATTTTATCAAGTCTTTTTTCCGCATTTTTAAGCACTTTTGTTATGTAAAATTTAGGCACTGTAAATGTAGTTGTATAATTCTCTGGCATTTGCATTAAATAAATACTTTGCAAATTAACCCCGATTTTCATACAGTATTCGCACATTAAATAGTCTGCACCACAAGCCATACCACCAAAATTTTGAACGATGATAACCTCTTTAAGTTTATCCAATTTTGGAATTAATTCGTAAACGTGTTTAGGCATACCGAAAGAATAAACAGGTGTTACGATAATGATTTTATCAAACTCCCTGCCATTGCCTGTATAATTCGGAATAAATAATATATCACCACTTAAAGCTTCTTTAATTCTCTTAGCAATATATAAGCTGTTGCCAGTTCCAGAAAAATACAATATTCCGTTAGCCATAATACCCTCCAAAATATATATAGTTATTATAACAAACTTAATTGTAATAGTCAACAAATAAACAACTTTTTGACTGACAATTTTTCACATTTTATATGCATAATGTGAATTTATCCTTTAAAAACAAGCCATTTTAATTACAAAAGATAAAACGTATAGTTTTTACAACTATAAAAAATATTAAATGTAAAGCTTTCTACTAATGAAAAAAATATAAGACATATATTTTTACCTATGCTAAAAATTGAAAAGAAAGGTTTTACTTATGCTATAATCTAAAATAAAAGTTTTCTGCTATTGCAAAAGTTTTAAATGTAAATGTTTTTTACCTATGCTAAAATTAAAATGAAAAGTTTCTACTAATACAAATAATATTAAGCAAAAGGTTTTATCACTACAAAAAAATCAATTGATAATCAATCTCAACGTAATTTTATAGGTAGTTATAGATTACTTTCCTTTTTATTCAATACTTCCCTCTCACGTTTTTTGAATATACGTGGGAATGTAGTAAATATTACTATTGATGTAATTACACCAGCTACTAAATCTGCAATGCCTTCAGATAAATAAACTCCTTTAAAGCCCATAAAGTGCGTAAGTGTAAAGCATAATGGAATTAGGATAATTACTTTCCTTGTGACTGCAAGCAACAAGGAGGATTTTGTCTGTCCCAAAGCGACATTTATGTTTTGCAATGTCATTTGCACAAAAAACATTATTGACCCCATTAGGAAATATGGTGTATATTGCTTGCAAATATCTTTTACACTAGAACTTGCAGAGAATATATACGCATAAAGTTCTGGTACAGCAAGTGAAATTGACCAAACCGTAACAGCAAATATGAAAGCAATAATTGTTACATATTGTATGCCTTTTTTTAGTCTATATGCATCACCTTTGCCATAGTTATAGCTTACAAAAGGTTGCATTCCATACCCCAACCCATTTAATGGCAAAGAGATAAGTTGTAATGCACTAAGCATTATTGTAAGTGCTGCCGTATAGTCTTTATTGCCACCAGTAGACATATTTAAGTTAATGTTAAATACTATTTGTATTGCACATTCAGTAATTGCCATAATAAATGGTGATAAACCAAGTGACAATATCGCAAATATCCTTTTTATATTAGGTCGCATATGCGAAATACGCAATTTAAATATGCTGTTTTTGGTATAGAAAAATATAATTATCCATACAAAGGATATAAATTGTGATAAAATAGTTGCTAAGCTTGCTCCTTTTACACCAAGTTTGAAAACAAAAATAAATAATGGGTCTAAAGCTATATTAATTATTGCACCAATCAAGACAGAAAACATTGCTATAAAGGAAAAGCCTTGTGCAGTGATAAATGGATTAAGTCCTTGAGCAAGCAACACAAAAATTGTACCTATGGAATAAATTTGCAAATATTCTGTAGCAAACTTTACCGCTGTATCTGGGCAACCGAACAAAATTACAATAGGTTCTGCCAAAAAATATGTAATCAAACTTATAATAACACCAATTATAGTAAGCATAACAAAAGAGGTATTGAAAACTTTGTTTGCTTCCTCGCCATCACCTTCACCGAGTTTGAAACTTGCTCTTGGTGAACCGCCCAATCCGATAAGATGTGCAAATGCGGTTATAATTAATGTAATAGGTAAAACAATGCCTAGTGCTGCCAATGCGTCCATACCATAATCAGCAATCTTTGCGACAAATATTCTATCAACAATATTGTACAAAAAAGTTATTAACTGAGCGATAACTGCTGGTATAGTAAGCTTAAATACTAAAGGCAATATTTTACCGCTTGCTAACTCTTTTTCCATATCAACCATATTTGCTAACACCTCTTAAAAATTCCATACATATAGTAGCACAAATTTTAGTAAATATCAAGCAAGATACAAGCAAATAAAAAATATCCCCAACAAAATTAATTGTGGGGAATATTATTTATAAGTTTACTTAAAATCAGTACAAATTTTTAAATAAAATCAATATTTATGCTACCTGCATCTATGTCTAAAATTACTTTCTTTTGTGGAACTAACCCAATTTGATTTGACAAATTGCAACTTCCGCCGTCTTTTTCCACACTAATATTGTAGTCTGCCTTATTACCTACAACTTTAAACCTAATTTTTCCTGCATTAACATCTAAGTTAAGGTCATCTACAACTGCTCTCTCAACCTCTAAACCACCAGCATTAAGTTTGGCAGTAAATTTTGGACATTCTACTTCTTTAATAAGTATGTTTCCAGCATTAATTTTATAAAAAATATCACTGCTTATAATTTTTGCAATTTTAATATCACCTGCATTCATATCAAATTTAGCGTTACCAGTTGTTATATTTTGAATTTTTAAAGTTCCAGCATTAACTTTTAAATCAAAATTACTGCAATTAATATTTTCAAAATTTACTGTACCAGCATTCATATCAACCTTGACATTACCATAATTGCCACTAGCAAAATCAATTTGTCCAGCATTAATGTTAAATTCTAAATTCAAAACGCTATCCTTAGGTACTTTTAATATAGTATCTGGCATTTTTTTAAACCAATGTCCCATATTGATTAATCTGAATTTCCATTCGGAACTAATTGTCAACATTCCTGCATTTTCTGTAATGGTGGTTTTAAATCGGTTATTTTCTGGATATTCGATATAGATTTTATCGCCGTCATAAAACTCTGTTTTTAATTGTCCCATCTCAAAGTCCCAATTTAAGGAAGTTATATCTGTTGTTGCATTATAATTTTTCATTTCATAATCGTCACTTAGACTCCAACCATTTAAACCTAATACTGTAAGCATTATTACTAAACCTATTACAACTAAAACTACACCAGCTATAGCTAATTTACCTAAACTTGTCATTTTATATACTCCTTTCCATTCAATAGTTCAGCTGTCCATTTGAATAGCTTTTTAAGCCAATTAACAAAAATCTTAATTAACTTAATACATATAGGAATTAAAATTAAACCTACACCTAAAACCAATATTCCCTCACCAATTGAATATACTCCAGCGTGAACACTTGTAGCCAAATCAATAAAACCAAAAATTATAGTGATTACACTACCTAAAATACAACCGATTGGTGCTAAAAACATTCCAGATAGTGCGAATATCAAAGTAGCTATGGCAAACATTGCTACTAATGATAACAATACACCTATAATAATGCTAACTGCGGAACGCTTTTTTTGTGGCGTTTGAGATACTCTAGTTTCATTTGGCACAACTTCCGCTTGAACGACCTTGTCCTCTTTCTGTCTGTGTTTATTTTCACTTCTCACTGACTCCACATTTACATTTTCACTATCACTTGACACATAATCGGAATCGTAAATATTTAATAGTATTCTTTGTGCAGCGTCATATGGTGCTCCAAAATCATTAATGATACGTTCTTCACTATATCCCGCATCACGTCTATCGGCATAAGCTTCTGCATAATAATCAAGTACACGTTTTTTCTCTTTTTCCGAAACAGTTAAAAGATTACTTTTAAGTTCATCTCGCCATTCATTGTAAGTCATACACGCCCTCCAAATATTTTTTTATAAATCGCATTAATTTCTAGCAAATCGGTCTTTCCTGCAGCAAATTTTTCATACCCTAAAGCTGTTATTTTGTAATATCTCCTTAGCCTACCATTGTATTCCGCTGTTCGTGTAACCACATATCCACCAACTTCTAATCTCCTCAGTATAGGATATAGCGTACTTTCTGAAATTTCAATTATGCCATCTAAATCACTTATTATTTTGTAGCCGTAACTCTCACCTTTACTTAAAGCATACAGCACACAAACATCTAAAATCCCTTTTTTTAATTGAATATCCATCAAACACCTCACTATATACTATATTATACATTGCATAGTATATCTTGTCAACTACTTTACTAAAAAAAGCAAAAAATTTTTACTTAAAAAGTTGCATTTATCTTATTTAATAAATTTATATTTAATATTAAATCAAGCCCTTATTTAATATTAAAAATTAAATATATTTATATAGCTTAATAAATATTTAACTTTATCTTTATTTATTAACTTTCAATTTTAACATTGCTATAATTAAAATAGAATATTTATGACCATTTAATTAAAAAAAGCATTGCTTTATTAAAAGCAACGCTTTAATTACATAATGTTAAAATTGACTTAACTATATATTGCATTTACAATTACTTCCGCCAGTTTCCATTCATTCTCTTGGCAATCGTTATCTAACCATTGCATAGAAATATTAAAAAGCATACCAGCGTATAAATAAGGGGTATACGCATTTAATGATGGATGTTCCTTATCAAACAATTTAACAAAGTTTTTATTTAAATAATCTAGATAAAGACTTTCCAATCTTGCTTTTCTGATTAATTTAAATTTTCCCATATTTTCTTTAAACATTTTCAAAATATCAAATACCATTTGTACATAATCCTCTCTGCAACGAGGTAAAAACCTTTGCATACTTGCAAACTCAACTGCACCGTGCTTAAAATAATATAGTACAATATCTTCTTTACATTTAAAATATCTATAAAAAGTAGCCCTACCAACACCCGCTTTTTTTGCTATATCTGTAATCGTGATTTGGCTATAATCATACTCCCTCATTAATTTAAACAATGCCGTAACAATATAATGTTGCGTATATTCCTCTTGAGTAAATTCCATTATACAAAACCCCACTTTTTGTATCATTTGGCAATACATATCAAACTAATATGTCTAACAACTAATTTTTTCACTTGATTTTACTTGCCATATATATTATGATACACTTGTCTCAAGGATTTGTCAATAGTCCATAAGACAATTAAATTTTGGAGGATAAATTTTTATGCTAGAAAAAGATTTTATGTCATACGAATATATGACAAAACAAGTAAATGCGAAAGAACAAACTCGTACTATTGATATGTATGAGGCTTTTGGTTGGGAAGCAACATCTACAACCACACCATCAATTGGAAATGTAACAATCTCATTTAGACGTAACAGAAAGCAACTTCACAAAACTGAACTTAAAAAGCTTGAACGACAAGCAGAAGAAATTAACAGAAATATCAATCAGTTAAACAATTCAAAGACTATGGCAGCAAACATTTTTGCTTATAGTTTTGGAATAATTGCCACTTTGATTTTAGGTGGTGGAATGAGTATGGTAATGACTATCCAAAACAATTTACCTGTAATGATTGGTGGAATAATACTTGGAATAATTGGTATATGTTTATGCAGTCTTAACTATTTATTTTACAAAAAGATTGTGAATGGAAAAACAAAACAAGCTTTACCTCTTATTGATGAAGCAGAGGAAAAACTTGCTGACACTTTGGAAAAAGGATATGACTTGTTGCAAACAACTGAGCTTTAATTTATAAAGGTTGTAACTGCTCCAAATCTTTGAGCAGTTACAAAAACCTTTTGAAAATCGGTATTATTTAAAAAAAATATATTTAATACAACTATTTTAAACTTAAAATTATGAAAATAAAAGAAGCAATAATTAAAACTAAAAACAAACTCAAAAACGATTACACATTTAAAACATTTCTTTTTGCAAGCTTTTCGTTTTTTGCTACACTAATATTTTCTGTTTACAACTTATATTTAGGTATAGCATATAAAGCAAGTTGGAACATAAGTATTACAATATACTATTTATTACTAATGGCAATTAGAGCTGATATATTTTATAATGAAAAAAAATTATATAAAAGTGACCTTGCAGAAGATATTAAACTTACAAAACATAAGGCAATTTACCTAAAACAAGGCTTTATGTTGTTTTTAATTGATTTGATTTTAATTGTACCCATTACTATAATGACATTAGGTAAAAAATCAATTAATTACTCAACTATCCCAGCTATCGCAACTTCCGCTTATACAACTTGTAAGATAGTACTTGCAATAATAAATTTTACAAAAGTAAAAAAGCTAAATAATTTAGGAATAAAAATGTTTCGCAACATAAATTTAAAAGATTCACTTGTTGCACTACTAACTTTACAATATATTTTACTTATGACTTTTGGTAACGGTATTGAGGGTTCCTCATTAATATTATGTTCAATAACTTCATTTGCGGTATGGCTTATATTAATCACTATTTCAATAACCACAATCTGCAATGCAATACAATTAAGAAAAAAATAACCTCGCAAAATTTGTGAGGTTATTTACAATGACAAATTATAATTTTTGGCTAAAAAGCCATTGCCATAGTTCTTTTTCGCAATAAACTAAAGGGGTGATATCGTGTAATGGCTCGTCAAATTCAATAAATTCAATATTTGTTGCACCCAAAGATTTTAGTTTTTCTACTACTTTTTTTGAACATTCAAAGTCTACAGCATTGTCATTACGGCTATGGAAAAACTTCATTGGCTTATCTACAATATTTTCCAAGTTTTTAAGTTTCATTTCGTCTACCCCTTTAAGGTAGTACCAACCGCATAACGGAATAATTCCAGCATATTTTTCTGGGTGTTGAGTGGCTTGCCAAACTGTGCCTTGACCGCCCATTGACATACCAGTAAGATAGACTCTTGCTTTATCTATCGGATAATTTTCTAGTAACAAGTCCAAACATTCGTTATATAGTTTATCCATACCGCCTTTTCCAGTAAGAATACCAGTATCTGTCCAATCATAATTTTTTACGCCTTGTGGCATAAATACAAAACACTCCTCTGGTGCATTTTGTGCTACGCCGTCAATTAACGAGCGATACATATGACTGCTATTATTACTACCAAAATCACCTAGTCCGTGCAAAAATATTACTAATGGATAAACTTTATTTTCCTCAATATTTGGAGACTTAAATCTAAAACAAAATGCTTCATCACCATTTTTATAAATATATCCCTTATAGTCTTTAGCTTCTGCATACATTCTTTTATCTTTAATTTTGGTAAATTCCCTAGTATCCTCACTAATGCCTTGCGGTGCAGCTTTAAACGGCGTACAACCAATCAACATTGTTGACGATATTACTATTAAAGCAACAACTACCACCAATAAAAGTTTAAATTTAGACAATCTTTTCATATTTCCCTCTCTAAAACCCATCAAAAATCGGTACTAAATTATTTTTCTATAACAATATTAAAATATTTAAGCAAATTTACTGCTTCAGGATAAGAAAATTTTGCTCCCTTAGTGTTGTTTTTCATTATGTCAATATTGTACCCTTTAGCTCCTCTAAAATCTGCTTTTGAAATGTTACATTCTATAAAGTCTGTAATTTTTAAATCGCAGTTTTTAAAGCTACTTTCGGATAAATCACACCTTGCAAAAGTACTATCAACAATGGAGGAATTGTTAAAATCAAATTTTTTAAAGTTAAGTCTGTCAAATTGATTATACTTTAAATAGCAATTTTTAAGCTTACCTATTGGAAAAGATATGCTCCCCTTTTGTAACTCGTGCCATTTTACCCCAATAATAGTACAACTATCAAATTCTGCGAATAATACATTTACATTTTTCGTCCCAAGTTCCACAAAAGTACAACCAATAAATTTGCAATCAGTAAATATACAATTTATAATATTACATTCATTAAATTTGCAATTTTTAAATACGCAATCTTCAAATTCTAAATCAAACAAATTTACTTGTTCATATACTTTGTTTTCATACTCTATTCCGCTAAAATTTTTCATTATCCACCAAAAAAATTGTAAAATTTAAAACATTTTTGTAATATCATACATAATATATAAAGTGCTATTGCCTTTACATATTTATTTTACAATAAATAAAGCTTAAAAGCAACACTATATTAAAAAAGAATTTAAAAGTTGTTTATAATTTTAAAATAAAATTTAGTGGAAACTGCAAAATTTTAACTATTTTACAACTTATTCACATAAAAAAGTTATTTATCATAATATATTATGACTATATAGGAGGTGAAAACAATGTCTTTTTCAAATAATTGTAAACCAGAAAAAATGCCAGGTCCTATCGTAGGCAATCCATTAAATGGTCTTACCGATAGAGCCTCTATTCAAGTGCAAAAAATATTTGATGCTTGTATGAAGCAAGAAACTTTGACTGAAGAGCAAATTGTTGTAAGCAACTTACAACCTGCAACTTTTGTTCGTCCGTTGACTTTCGTTAGTGCAAAAAGTACAACAGATATATCTGTTAATAACTTAAACATTATTGATGTTCCAGACAGCAAATGTTGCTCTCGTGTTACAGCAAATGTTGCAATTCCATTAACAGTTGTTATGTTAGATGCTAATGGCACACAAGTAGTTGGCACAAGTGAAATTACTATCCCTAAGGATATTTTAATGTGCTTAACTCAAGGTTCTGTAACACCAAGCAGAATAGTGGCTGAAGCTTATGTAATATCCCCTAACGGCAGATATATCCCAAGCGAAGGCGACACTGCAACTTTTGCTATTACTGCTTGCGTAACTACTATTATGAAAGTTATAATGGATGTACAACTTCTTGTTCCTACATACGGATATACTTATATCCCACCTTGCCAAGAGTACAGCCAAGATGTTTGCGATGGTATGTTTGATTTACCTTTGTACCCACGTGAGTGTGGCAAAGATAACTGCAATATGTAGTAACAAACTGAAAAAAATTATATTCCACTCACTACCTGTGAGTGGAATATTCTTTAAAATTGAAATCTCAATATCTTTTAAATTATAATGACACATTTATAAATATTTTTCCTACTTATAACAATAGATAATCGTTTTACAAGAAAACTGATATTGACGATTACTTTTATTAACCATTTGTATGATTAATGTTCTTATAAATATATACTAATTTTTTATTATAAGAATATTATTTTTCCCCTTCATATAAAATTACCATCTTATATTCTCTATTTGTTTATCTATTTTGAAAATAAACTTTCTTTTTACTTTTATACATAATTCCAACAATGTTTTAT
>CAJTZR010000010.1 GCA_910584035.1 uncultured Christensenella sp.
AGGTAATTCTGCATTTGAAAATTGTATCAACTTAACAAGTGTAAGTATTCCAAATGATTTAAATTATTTAGATAAAAGTGTATTTGCAAGTTGCAATATAACAGAGTTATCTATACCATTAAAGTTAATAGATAGAGTAGATATAACTAAGGTAACAAAATTAACCATAAGTAGTGGTGATATAGGAGCAGAAATGTTTCAATATAATAATACTCTAGAACAATTAACAATAGGAAGCGGAGTAAAAGTAATAGGAGAAAATGCGTTTACATATTGTGATAACTTAAAAAAGATAATACTAAAAGAGGGAGTAGAATGGATAGAGAATAACTCATTTTCACATTGTGAAAAACTAAAAAGTATAACAATACCCGCAAGTGTAGAGTATATAGGAGCAAGAACATTTGGTTACAATGTCAAACTAGAGGAAATACAAGTCTCAGAGGAAAACGCAGTATACAAAAGCGAGGGTAATTGCTTGTTAACAAAAGACGGACAAGCCTTGATATTAGGTTGCAGAACAAGTGAAATACCACAAGTAGTAAGAGAGATAAGAAGCTATGCCTTTGCAAAGTGTACAGAACTAACAGAGATAACAATACCAAGTAGTATAGAAAAGATATACGAATATGCATTTATAAGTTGCAAAAACATAAAGAGAATATATTACCAAGGCACTCAAACAGAATGGAAAAACGTAGAAAAAGAAACTAATTGGATAAATAACCAAAATATAGAGATAGTGTTTGTGTAGAACAATTGTTTTAAAGAATAACATAGTTTAATTCTCTTTAACCTAGTTCAATTACTAATTATAAGTTGTAAAGTTAATTAAAAAGGTAATGTGTATTTGTAAAATAAACAATTAAAAATTAGCTTAATGATAATATATTTAAGCGAATATGCTATAGTTATTAGGCAAATTAGTAATATAAAGTTAATCTATTCAGCTTTATATTTGCATAAAACTAGTTTATTGTAAATTAAAATATATCATATTTTAAAACGATAGCAAGTGACAAAGCAGGAAAACCATCATCCGAACCAACATCTGCTACCATATTATTAATTTTAAAAAATTTGTAGCCATATGAAAACTATTTATAATTTATATATTGATTTAATAATAGACTTGATTGTGCTAGGTTTATAAACATAAATAAAATTAAAATCAAGCATTATTTTATAAATTAGATATTTAACTTTATAAAAACAAGAACCTAATATAAACCAATAGTTTGATTATATTAAGTTCAGTTGTTTTAATTTTTTAATGTTGTGTTGATTATATTGTAAGTTAATACAATTAATATAAATTAGTTGTTTAACTTTAAAAAAACTAAATAAAAACAAAAGCTAATCTAAACTGAAAAATCGGTTTAGGTTAGGTTTGTTTTATATATATACTTTTGCAGACTAAATTATTGTAAAATAATACTTAAAATAATAAAATTTTTAAAATGAAAATTTTGCAAAATAAATAGAACCTCTAACTAAATTCATATACCCTTAGATGTATTGAATTTGTATATTGTAGGAAAAATAAACCACCAGTTTAGCTGGTGGTTTTAAATCTACTTAAATTTTAACATTTTATTTTTTGCGAGTGCTTGATAGTATTATTAGTAGAATTCTTGCGAATTGGATTAGGGTAATTACGAAAGATGCTACATATGTCATTGCTGCAGAACGTAATACTTTATTTACGCAAGTTACTTCTTCGTCATCTAGTATGTTCATATCTAGCAAAATGTTTTTTGCACGGCTACTTGCATTAAATTCACAAGGTAGGGTAACTAGTGCGAATATCATATTCAAGCCAAATATTCCAAGTAGTGCATAGTAAATGTACATTGGAAGATTGCTATCATACAATACAAATGTTAATATTATGTTAATTATTAAAATTGGAATTAATAATTTTGAGCTTAAGTTAAGCACTGGAACTAAAGCACTACGTACTTTAACTGGCACATACTTACGAGCGTGTTGTATTGCGTGTCCAACCTCGTGAGTTGCAACACCTATAGCTGCAATTGAACAAGAATCGTAAACGCTGTCAGATAAAACTACAGTTTTTGACCTTGGGTCATAGTGGTCTGTTAATTTGCCAGCAACTCTGCCAATTCTAACATCTGTAAGACCTTCGCTGTCAAGAATTTGTCTTGCTATCATATGAGCAGGCAACCCTTTTCTGCTTTGAATTTTGCTGAATTTTTTAAAATTGCTATTCACCTTATAAGAGGTATATAGTGCCCATAACACAGCAGGAATAAAGCATAAAGATATTAAATACAAAATATTTAGCATTAAATCATAACTTTCAGTAGGCATAATTTTAACCTTCTTTAAAATGTATTTGACTTTTTTGTTCCATATTATATAAAGTAACAAAATAATAAGTCCTTATAAACATATAATAAACAATATTTAGTAAAAAGTCTATCCTTATTAAGTAAAATTAATGTAAAATTATAAGTTTTGCAACAAAAAATGGAAAAAGTCTACTTGTAAATTGCAAGAAACTATGACTTTGCTTAACTAAAAAATGTATGTTTTGATTATAATTTTGTAAGAGATTAGTAAAAAACTTGGCAATTATTATAATTGTAAAACGTAACTTTTAAAACAAAAAAGGGGACTATTCAAGATAATGTTGCGATTTATAGCACTTTATTTTAATTAGCAATGTACAAGCTGTTATCTGTTGCAGAAAAACACAATAATGTATTAAAATTTACTTTGCACAAAAGTAGTTTTGTTGGTATTAAATTTTGTAGTACAATATTTTAATTCAATTTGAATTAATGTTAGATTCAGCTAAAGCAAGTTGATAGCAAATTTAGGCATAGTTTTTTGCAAACAAGAATGATTACATTCTGTTGAGGATATTGCGAATAAGCATTTCGCATAAAACTTACGACTTATTTTACTTTGCTTATTAAAATATTTTTACACAATGATTTTCTGTTTTCAAGATTAGTTACATTATTATATTTTCAATTAAGCCGTGGTTAGTAATAAATTTAATAGATACTATTTTACCATTGATTAATGCAAAAACATAATTATTTTTTAGAGGGCAGTTTGGAATTACTAAGTCATCAAGTCCGTCAAACATTTGCTTTAACTCGCTTTCGTCAAACAAATTTGGACTTAATAACTTTTTGCAATAATCATAGTCATCTGCAAGAACGGCTTGCATAAAATCATATCCCAACAATTTTTCGTGCGGGGTATGAGGTGTTTTATATTCAAAATAATCGTTGTCGCAAAAATATTCATTATCTTTAAAAGTTAGGTGAGAAATGTATTTTCGCCCTTGATTATCGTGCAAATTAATTGTTATCGTTACGCCATTTTCGTCAAATTCGTAATTGTCGCATTCTTTATCAATAAGCACGCTATAGTCGTTATAGTCATAAAAAACTACGCACAAGTAGTGTTTGCAAAGACAATAAAACAGCACTCCACTATCCAAAACAGCCTCTTGTAGCTTTTCTGGATATTCAGGAAGTACTATTGTAATAAAGTTTGTTTTATTCTCAATCAACAATTTTGGAATGTTATCTGTATATATAGTAATAGTATGTTCACCAAATTCTCGTTGCATATCCACGTGAGGAACACTTGGCGGTATATATGGTGCGAATTTAGGTGTTAGGTAAAATTGATTTTTATCTAACTTAATATAAGGAATATTGCAAACTAAATTGGAATTCTTTAGTCTTATGGTTGAGCTTATTGGTAAAAAAAGAGTTTTATCGTAAATAGGTAGTAGTGTTAGTACATAACTTTTTTCGCTGTCAAGCTCAATTACACCACTGGAATTTTGCATACCATCAACTAAAATAACAAATTGTTCATTGTCATAATATATTTTAAACATACTAAAGTGTATTAATATAAATAGAATAATATACCTTTCTTTAAATATTGATTAAAATAAAACAATTTATTTTTATACTTAAACTGACGAGACAAAACAAAAAAAGATTTTTAAAAGAAATATTATTGCTAATTTTTAAACTTGAAATTGCAATTGAAAATTTGATTTTTACAGAAAGCATATGGCAAAGTAGGTAATATAAAATTGCAAATTTTTATTTAATTGTGGCTTAAGGTATTTTTTTAAATTGGAATAAAAATGATTGCAAGCCATTTTACAAAAATTATAATTAAATACCATTTGATTTTTAAAAAAGATATTAACTATATTATTATCCTATTGCTATATATATCTTTGTTTAAATGGTAAATAATTTAGCTTTGGTTGTAATATATCTGCAAGAGCTTGAATTAAAAAATACAAGATTTTATCAATACAAACAACACTTTTTTATAAAGGTTACATTTATCTTTTGTTAGTACTTTAGAGTAAAAAATATGAGTATAAGTTTTATTTAATTAAAAAAAGTTTTCAGCATATTTTGGCACATTAGAATATTGTTAGTGTTGAATTTAAATTTTTAGTTATTGCTACACGAGTAAAAAAGAGCATATACAAAATAATCATAGTTTTACAATAAAGATAGAGTTTAAACAGCTGTAAATTTTATATGGAAAAATATGTATATTGACAAATTTATTGCAAAAGCTATTTTTAAGGAGGAAATTTATGGCTGGAATAGTTAGAAGAATTGACGAACTTGGTAGAATAGTAATTCCAAAAGAACTTAGACGTACTATGCGTATTCGTGACGGCGAGGAATTAGAAATGAATCAAGTTTCCGACAATGAAATTATAATTAAAAAGTTTAGTCAAATGCAAGCATTGCAAGCTTTGGCAGAGGGATATTCAAAGGTGTTGTTTGATTTGTGCGGTGTACAAATTATGATAGTTGACAAGAGCAAAGTGTTAACTCACGAGGGTACAAAAGAGAGCAAAGAGGGAGAGTTGATTTCAAATACTTTGTTTTCAGTATTGCAAGAGAGAAAGCAAACAATGGCAGATGAAAATATCCGAATTACAAAAAATGATAGTGCAATCAGCGATGATGTGTACGTTCACCCTATATTAGCTGGTGGTGATTTGTATGGCGGAATAATTGCTGTAGGTGCAATTACAAACGATATTAAAGCAAATATAAAAGTTGCAGGTTGTTGCCTAGCAAGTCAGTTAGAGTAGTAAGTGCAAACAAGTGTAAAAAGTTTAAAATCACATCGAAAATCGGCATTAAATAGTTATACAGCGGGAGCATTGATTCTTGCTTTTGCTGGTATGATTGCAAAAATACTGGGTGCGGTTTACCGAATTCCACTGACAAACTTATTGGGTGCAGAGGGTATTGGTATGTACCAGTTAGTCTTTCCGATTTATGCACTTATGTTGACTTTGTCCTCAAGTGGTATACCTACTGCCATAAGTAGATTAGTCAGCGAAAAAAAAGCTTTGGGTGAAGTGAATGACGCACAAAAGGTAATGAAGTCCTCATTTATGCTATTGTTTGGCTTGGGCGTAACAGCATTATTAATTATGTTGTTGGTTGCAACTCCGCTTGCTCAATTACAAGGCAATGACGATATTAGATTTGGTTACTATGTAGTAGCACCAGCAATAGTTATTGTGGCGATAGCTAACTATTTTAAAGGTTATTTCCAAGGCAATATGAATATGCTACCTACTGCGATAGCTCAAATTGCAGAACAAGCATTTAAAATGTTGTTTGGTTTACTTTTTGCTTATTTGTTGTTGCCAAGAGGTATTACAAGTGCAGTTGTAGGTGCATTGATTGGTATAACTTTGTCAGAGTTTTTGTCAATGCTAGTACTGGCGGTGGTATACTTTGCAAGACGTGAAAAGCCTACTCAACGAGTGGGGTTGGATAGTGAGGTTACAAAAAGTATTTTTAGAGTAAGTGTGCCAATTATGGCAAGTGGACTTATTTTTCCTATTGTGCAATTTGCAGATAGTTTACTAATCGTAAACTTATTAGTAACAAGAGGTGTAGCACGTGAGGTTGCTGTTGCGGAATATGGTATTTTATCTGCACCAGTCAATTCATTGATTAATATGCCTATAGTTGTGACATTGGCGTTTGCTGTTGCGATAGTACCAATAATTAGTTCAAAAAGGGCATTGAGGGATGCGGTAAGTATTAAAGACAAAGCTCAACTTGCGGTTAAACTATCATTTTTGATAGGTGCACCTTGTTTTGTTGCAATCTTTCTGCTGGCTCAACCAATAATGCAAATATTATATCCGTCTTTATCGGCAGATAGTATCAACTTAGCGGCATCATTGCTAATGGTATCTTCTGTGTCTGTGATTCTGCTATCATTATCTCAAGTGTTTACTTCGCTTATGCAAGCACTGGGGAAAACGGGCAAGCCAGTAATAATACTTTTGATAACTGCAATCTGCAAAATTACTCTAGATGTTATACTGATTTTGCATTTAGGAATTATGGGAGCAGCATTATCTAGTGTAATAGCGTATACCCTTTGCGTGTTCATTGGATGGTTCACAATGTCAAAACTTTTAGGGAAAGGCGAAAAAGTTGTTAAAAGTATTAGCAAAATTATGCTTATTAGTGCTATAATAGGATTAATAATATTCGGTTTAACATTTTTACTAAGTAAATGGTGGCTTTTACTCGCAAGTGTTTTGATAACACCTATTGTGTATTTTATACTAGTTATTGCTTGCAGAGTATTTAGAGATGAGGAGTTAATTTCATTCCCGTTCGGTGAGAAAATTGTCGCTTTTAGTAAAAAGTTCCACAAGTGAGGAAATATGATTAAAGTTGTCGGTTTAGGACTAAAGAAAGACGATTTAACATTAAAGGGTGCGGAGGCTATTGACAATGCAAATATTGTCATAGTTAAAACTGCACTCACTGATACATACAAATATTTTGAGGAAAAGTGCATTAAAAACGAAACTTTGGACAAGTTTTATGAAGCTTCAGACGATTTTGACGATTTGGATGATAGCATTGCCAATTATCTTGTAGAGTTACAAGATAAAAATGTTGTGTACTGTGTTAATGGAAATGGTGCTGACGATAGGTCGGTTAAAAGATTAAAAGAGCTTTGTGCGGTTGAGATTATTGCGGGTGTATCAAACGAATTGTTGGCATTGCGTAATCATCCAAGCACAAGTGTAGTTAAAGTATCTGCATATGATATTGTTGGGGATAAGGCATTTAGCTATGACAAAACACTGCCACTCGTAGTTGTAGATATTGATAACTCTTTTATTGCAAGTGAGGTAAAAGATATATTATCTCGCATTGTAGGCGAGGAATGTGAGATAATCTTTTTCAATGGTGATAGCGAACAAAAAACTCTAGTATACGAACTAGATAGGCAAAAGGAATTGAGCTATGCTTGTGGTGTGTATGTTGCACCTTTTGCTATAACGGATAAGCAAGAGTACAATTATGGTGATTTAATTAGAATTATGTACAAGCTACGTGGCAAAAATGGTTGCGAGTGGGATAAGGCACAAACTCACGAGAGCATACGTAAAAACTTGATTGAGGAAGCTTACGAACTTGTTGAAGCAATAGACAATAAAGACATTGACAACATTATTGAGGAAGCGGGTGATGTGATTTTGCAAGGGGTATTCCATACCCTTATTGGTGAGGATGAGGGTGAGTTTACTGCAAATGAAGTGTTAACTGGGCTATGCAATAAATTGGTTACAAGACATACTCATATTTTTGGTGATGTGGTTGCCAACAATGCAGACGAGGCACTAAAAGCGTGGGAATCAGCTAAAGCAAAGGAAAAGAAAACAGCTACAGTTAGTAGCAAAATAAATAGTGTCGCAAAAGCATTACCAAGCTTGCAAAAAGCCACAAAATATCAAAAATACCTTGCAAAAATCGGTATGGAATTTGAAAACACCTATCAAATCAAGGAAAAAATAGTTGAGGAATTAGGAGAAGTATTATCTGCAGATAATGATAATTTAGAGATAGAATGTGGTGACTTGTTGTTTGCTGTAGTAAACTTGTTGAGGTTTTTAGGTGTGGATAGTGAGGTAGCATTAAACAAGGCGTGTGCAAAGTTTGCTAGTAGAGTTGAATTTATGGAAAAGGTTTGTGATAAAAGTGGCAAGGAGCTTGCAACTCTAAGTAGCACAGAGCAAGAAAAGTTATGGCAAGAGGCAAAAGCAAATGAAAATAGCAAATATTAATCTTGATGGTGACGCAGTACTTGCACCTCTTGCGGGTTTTACCAATGTAGGGTTTAGGGATATAGCAGCAAGGTATGGAGCAAGCCTTACATATACGGAAATGATAAGTTGCAAAGGTATGGTTTACGGCAGCGAAAAAACTAAGGAACTACTTGCAACAACTAGTAATGAAAAGGTAAAAGCGGTACAGATATTTGGCTGTGACCCTACAATAATGGCAAAAGCTTGTGTTATGCCAGAGATACAAAAGTTTGATATTATTGATATTAATATGGGTTGTCCCGTGCCAAAGATAGTTGGAAATGGTGAGGGAAGTGCGTTGCTAAATACTCCAAAACTTGCAGAACAAATTGTTAAAGAGGTTAGGAATGCAAGCGGAAAAGTTGTAACGGTTAAATTCCGTAAAGGATTTAAAAGAGGTGAAAATGTAGCTGTTGATTTTGCAAAAACAATGCAAGACGCAGGGGCAGATGCAATTACCATTCACGGCAGAACAAGAGAGGACTACTACAATGGCAAGGCTGATTGGGATACCATTGCTGAGGTTGTAAAAGCGGTGCAAATACCAGTTATTGCAAATGGTGATGTGTTTGATTTGCAAAGCTATTTTGAGATAAAAAAGCATACAAATGCAAGCGGAGTTATGATAGCAAGAGGTGCGTTAGGTAACCCTCAAATTTTTAAAGAAATTGTAAATAACACTACAAAAATCACTACTATTTTTGATAAAGTGGATAAAAAAAGGGATATTTTAATGCAAATTGAAACATTAAAGAGCTTTTATTCAGATAGATATATTTACAGCAATATGAAAAAGCAAGTTTGTTTTTATTTAAAAGGTATGGCTGGTTCAAAAGGTCTAAAAGATGAAGTATGTCACGTGCAAAGTGTTGCGGAACTTGTGGATATTGTAAGTAAAATAAATTTTGATTAAAGTTTAGAGGGTATTAGCTTAATTATTTAAAAGTTAAAAGGCAGTTAAAGTTTGAAAAAAAGAAAGGTTGGTTAATTTAGATTTGTAATTAAATATTTAATATTAGGAGTATTATCCAAATAAACAATCAATCTATTCTTTTTATTAAAAACTATAACAGAAGAAATATAAAAAGAGAAAATGTTACTAAGAGAGGATAAATAAATGATACATATAGTTTTGTTAGAACCAGAAATTCCGCAAAACACTGGCAATATAGTTAGAACTTGTGCAGCAACTGGAGCTAAGCTACATTTAATAGAGCCGTTTGGGTTTACTTTTGAAGATAAGTATTTAAAAAGAGCAGGACTAGATTATTGGGACTTGGCAGATATTTGCACGTATAAAAACTATGAAGATTTTTTAGAGAGGAATAAAAACAATATTAAACAAATTTTTTATGCCTCAACAAAATCTCAACATAACCATACTGAGGTTAAGTATGAGCAAGATGTTTATGTTATGTTTGGTAAGGAATCTAAAGGGATACCAGAGGAGATTTTGCACAATAACTATGACAAATGCATTAGAATACCTATGAGAGGTGATATTCGCTCATTAAATCTTGCAAATTCTGTTGCAATTATTTGTTATGAGTATCACCGCCAACACAATTTTGAGCAGTTAAACCAGTTAGGACATTTGACCAAGTTTTAATAAAGATTGCTTAGGGTGGTAATAACTTTTTAAATAGTAGAATATTCGCAGGTTTTCAAAAATTAAGTAATAATTTTGTAACTTGTGAGTATTTTTTTCTGTGTAAGAGTAGTTTTGACAAAAAAATTGACAAAAATAAAGGCATTTTAAAAAAATATCTTGCAAAAAATGGTAAATAGTGTTATAATATTTCCATTGAGTATAATTGAATTATGCTTTTTAAATTAACAAATTATATTGAGGAAAGGAGAATCCCGATTATGAATAAAAAATCAATTAAAGATGTAAATGTTGCTGGCAAAAAATGTCTTGTTAGAGTTGACTTTAACGTGCCAATGAAAGACGGCGTTATTACTGATGAAAATCGTATTAATGGTGCATTACCTACAATCAAGTATTTGATGGATAATGGTGCAAAAGTTATTCTATGCTCACATATGGGCAAACCTCATAGTATTTTTAGTGAGAAAGTAAAGCTTACTAAGAAAGAGAAAAAGGCAGTTGAGGCACTACCAGAGGCAGAAAGAGAGTCTGCAACTAACGCATATATTGAAAAAGCACTAAAGAGTGACCCTGTTAAATTGACATTAAAGCCAGTTGCTGATAGATTAAATGAGCTACTTGGTGGAAAAGTTACATTTGCAACTGATGTTGTAGGTGATGATGCAAAAGCAAAAGTAGCAGCTTTGAAAGCTGGCGAGTGTGTATTGCTTGAGAACTTAAGATTCCATTCTGAGGAAGAGGGCAGAGATGAGAACTTCTGCAAACAACTTGCAGAGTACTGTGATATTTATGTAAATGACGCATTTGGTACTGCTCATAGGTCACACGCATCAACTGCTGGTATTGCAGAGTATGGTTTTGTTAAAGAGTGCGTTTGCGGTTTCTTGATTGAGAAAGAGCTTAACGTTATGGCAAAATCACTTGAAGCACCAGTTCGTCCATTCGTTGCAGTATTGGGCGGTGCAAAAGTTGCTGATAAGTTGAAAGTTATTGATAACTTGCTTGAGAAATGCGATACATTGATTATTGGTGGCGGTATGGCATATACATTTATCAAAGCTCAAGGCGGAAATGTAGGTAACTCTTTAGTTGATGATGAAAAAATAGATTATTGTAAAGATATGTTAGCAAAAGCTAAAAAGCTAGGTAAAAACATTTATTTGCCAGTTGATACAATCGCTGCTAAATCTTTCCCTAACCCTATTGATTGTGAAATAGCAGTTCAAAATGTTGATGCTATGAATATCCCTGCAGATATGATGGGCTTGGATATTGGTGAGAAATCTGCTAAATTGTTTGCAGATGCTATCAAGTCAGCAAAAACTGTTATTTGGAATGGACCTATGGGTGTATTTGAAAATCCTATACTTGCAAAAGGCACAATCGCTGTTGCAAAAGCTATGGCTGATGCTAAAGATTGCACAACTATTATTGGTGGTGGTGACTCTGCAGCTGCAGTTGCTCAACTTGGCTTTGCAGATAAAATGAGCCACATTTCAACTGGTGGCGGTGCATCACTAGAGCTATTTGAGGGCAAGATTTTACCAGGTATTGCTTGCTTGAATGATAAAAACTAATTAAAAATATATTTTTGTCTGTTAGTAAAAAGATAAAAATCATAATTCAAAGCGTTAACGTATTTCATAAATTGTTTAGCTTTATGCAAATTTTATTATGGCACTTAAATACTATTAATGTATTTATAATTTGATAATGATTTAAAAAAGAGAATATAATTTTTCTAGATTTAATTTGCTTTGGAATTGTTTAAGAAAAATATAAGTCTTTTATGTTATTAGTAAAACGCAGACAAAAACTAAATATTAAATTTAAACATTATAAATAAATTACATTGAAAGGAGAAATTGACAATGAGACAACCAATTATCGCAGGAAACTGGAAAATGAACAATACAATTAAGGATACTAAGGCATTACTTACAGACCTTATTCCTTTGGTAGCAGATGCTAAAGCAGAGTGTGTAGTATGCGTACCATACACTAACATTCAAACTGCTGGTGAAATGATTAAAAATACAAATATCAAACTAGGTGCTGAAAATGTTCACTGGGCAGACAAAGGTGCTTTTACTGGTGAGATTAGTGCAGATATGCTTTTGGAGCTAGGTGTTGAGTATGTAATTATTGGACACAGCGAACGCCGTCAATATTTTGGTGAGACAGATGAGACTGTTAACAAGAGAGTTTTACAAGCACTTAAGAAAGGTTTAAAACCAATCATTTGTGTAGGTGAGTCACTTGAGGAGAGAGAGTCTGGTGCTTACAAAGCATTGCTTGAGGCTCAAACTGAAAAAGCTTTGGCTGGTGTTGATAAGAGTGAACTTGATAAAGTTGTTATCGCTTATGAGCCAATTTGGGCAATTGGTACTGGTAAAACTGCTACAGCTCAAGAGGCTAATGATACTATCGCTATTATTAGAAACAAAGTTGCAAGCTTGTATTGCAAAAATTGTGCTGAAAACAAATTGCGTATCCAATACGGCGGTTCAATGAATCCAAAGAATGCAAGCGAGTTAATGGCAATGCCAGAGATTGATGGTGGTCTAATCGGCGGTGCTAGCTTGAAAGCAGAGGATTTTTCTAAGGTGGTAAAATACTAATATGAATAAATTTACTGGACTAATTATTTTAGACGGCTATGGCTTGAACAAAGCTGGTGAAAATAATGCTATATCTGATAAAACTTCCCCTTATGTACTAGGCTTGATGGATAAATATCCTACTACAAGCTTAGATGCAAGCGGTATGGCAGTAGGTTTGCCTGATGGTCAAATGGGCAATAGCGAGGTTGGTCACTTGAACATTGGTGCGGGTAGAATTGTATACCAAGAACTTACACGTATTACTAAGTCAATAAATGACGGCGACTTTTTTGAAAACGCAGCTTTTTTAAAAGCTTGTGAAAATGCTAAAAAGAATGGCAAAAAATTGCACATTTTTGGTCTATTATCTGACGGCGGTGTACATAGCCATATTAGCCATATTTTCGCACTTATTGAAATGGCTAAAAAACAAGGTTTAGACAATGTATATCTACACGCATTCCTTGACGGACGAGATGTTTCTCCTACAAGCGGTAAGCAATTTATCACTGATGCCGTTGAGTATATGGATAAAATCGGCTTTGGTAAAATTGCTACTATTAGTGGTAGATTTTACGCTATGGATAGAGATAATATTTGGGAACGTGTTGACAAAGCATATTCAGCAATCGTTGACGGCGAGGGTAATACTGCTAATTGTGCTATTGAGGCTATTACTAAAAGCTACGAAAATGGCGTAACTGACGAATTTGTTATTCCAACTGTAATTATGGAAAACGGCAACCCAGTTGCAAAAGTTGGTAAAGGCGACAGCATTATATTTGCTAACTTCCGTCCAGATAGAGCAAGAATGATTACACGTTCATTTATCTATAATGATTTTAATGGCTTTGAGCGTAAACAAGGCTTTTTATCACCAACTTTTGTGTCAATGACTCAATATGATGTTACTTTTAATGACGCTTTAAATGTTGCTTATAAGCCACAATCCTATGATAATACTTTAGGTGAGTATCTATCTAAACAAGGTTTAAAACAATTTAGAATTGCTGAAACTCAAAAATATGCTCACGTAACATTTTTCTTTAATGGCGGTGTTGAGGCTGCAAATCCTAATGAGGACAGAATATTAATTGATAGTCCAAAGATTGCAACTTTTGATATGAAACCAGAAATGAGTGCTTACGAAGTTGCAGATAAAGCGGTTGAGGTAATCTTGTCTAAAAAATATGACGTTATGATTTTAAACTTTGCAAACTGCGATATGGTAGGTCATACGGGTATTCTTGATGCTGCAAAGAAAGCTGTTAAAGCAGTTGACGAATGTGTGGAAAAAGTTCTTAATGCTATAAAAGAGGTAGGCGGTCAAGCACTTATTACTGCCGACCACGGCAATGCAGACTATATGTTTGACCCTGCAACTAAAGAGCCATTTACTGCACATACAACTAATCCAGTGCCATTGATTAAGATTGACGATAATACAAATGTTAAGCTTATGGACGGCGGTAAACTTTGCGATATAGCTCCAACAATGTTGGATATGATGGGTATTGAAATACCTAAAGATATGACTGGTCATAGCTTGCTTAAAAAATAAATTTTTAAAAAAGCTGTCAAAAATCGGTGTTAAATTAGGTTTTTTGTTTAAATTGTGTAACTTTGAGGTGAATTATGTTATCGTATAATTTAAAAGAGGTGGCGTTGAGACTAAAAAGTCTAAGGGACTTAATGGGTGTTTCCACTAAAGAAATGGCAAAAGCAACTGATGTTTCAGTTAAGGAATACGAAATTTACGAAAGCGGTGAAAAGGACTTTACATTTAATTTTCTATATAATTGTGCAAATGTGCTAGGTTGCAATATTACGGAACTTATTACTGGCGATAGTGCAAAACTTAACCACTTTGCCGTTACTAGGAAAGGTGACGGAATGCCTATTATCCGTAATAATGGCTTTAACTATATGCACCTTGCATACAATATGCGTGACAGAAAGGCTGAACCATTTGTAGTAACTGTACCATATTCTGCGGAACTTGAAGCTAAGCCAATTGAAACAAGTATGCACAACGGACAAGAAATGGACTATGTACTAGAGGGTACGTTAAGAGTTAGCATTGACGGACATATCGTAGAATTAAACGAGGGTGATACAATCTACTACAACAGCGAAAAACCCCACGGCTTAATTGCAGTTGGTGGGAAAGATGTAAAAATAATCGCTATTGTTATGAATTAATTGCCTAAAGTTGTTTTGAATTAATTTGTAGCCAAATATCATTGCAAATAAATTTATTAACCAAATTTTTTGTCAATTATTTATTAAATAAATTATTTTAGAATTGATTTATTAATAAATATACATACAATCAATTTAATTGTTACAAAATTTGTTTATATTAATTGATTATTTGCAAAATAAAGTTATAAGTTAATTGATATGCAATAACATATATTTATAAGGTAATTAAATTATTTACAAATATTATAATACAAAAAAATACCGAGTTTACTCGGTATTTTTTGTTTAAAAGTTGAATATTAAATAATTATGAATTATCAAATTTGTTATTTATACAAAATATCTTAAATTTGTTATTTAAAACAGCAAGCCGTTGTCAAAAGTTTTGCTTGCAAGTTCGGTTAGCATTGTGATTTGTTTTTCAGATAAAAATTGTTTGTAATCTTGCATTAAAGTATTGTATGCTGTTAAAATGTCGGCATCTTCAATTAGGGCAAATAGGCGTTCCGCATTTTCTTTGCAAATTTTTAGGTTTGATATTACTATATCTAGTATGTCGCAAACAAAAGTGTCTTCCTCTAAGCCGAGTTTGCTTTCAAAATCATTGGCGTAAGCAAGTATATCATATAATGGGGTGTCAAAGTCCACTACCGCAAGCACCATTTCTTGTATAAGGGCATTTGTTTCTGTGTCATCAATATTTTTGCCGTATATTTCAGCAATATGTTTTTTGCTAAACTCCTCAGCGTTTATATCATTTTCTTTTAAAATATCTGTTAATTCTTTATATGATAACATAGTTTCACCTAACTCAAGTATTTTTATAGTGTTAATATATCATAAAAGTTCGCATTAATCAACTAAAAAATTCTTTTATTATCATTATCAATTATAAAATGTGGTATATTTTTTAAATGTGATTGAATGGGGAAATGTATAAATTTTTATCTTTGATAGCTGAAAAATTTGTAAACAAATTAAAATAATTGTTGAGTTTAATTTTTTACAATCAAAACAAGACATAAAATGGCTTAAAAAATGTAAAAACAAAAATTTAATGTAAAATGTATGTGTAATTTTAATAAAAATATTGAAAAAATAAAATACGTATGATATAATTATTTTGTAATTCTGTTTATATTTTAAAGTAATAAAATGGAGCGGAAGCAATTACAATATTAATAAAGGGTGAAGTTATGGCTAAAGCAAAGAAAAAAGTTGAAACAAATGCTTTGACATACACTGCAAAAGAGCGTAATGGCTACTTGGTAGGTATGGCTGGACAAAATATCATATATGGTATTATCAGTTCTGGCTTGGCATTTTATTTTAGTAACGTTATTGCATTACCAGCAATGGCTATTTCCGTAATTATGGCAATAGCACGTGTATGGGACGCAATCAATGACCCAATGATGGGAACTTTTGTAGATAAAACAAAAAGTAAGTGGGGTAAATGTAGACCTTACTTGATATTTATGCCTATAATAATTATGATAGGTACAATACTATGTTTTGCTAATGGAATATATAGTAATAACAATAGTTTCGGGCAAAACTTTATGATAATTGCGTGGGCAGGCGTATCGTATATTCTTTGGGGTATGTTGTACACCGCTGCGGATATTCCACTATGGGGTATTGCATCACGTATGACAGCAGACGAGTCTAAACGTTCAAACTTGTTATCACTTGCCAGAATGGTTGCTGGTATTGGTGGTGCGTTAGGCTTTATTATGGTGCCAATCGCTCAAGCTTTGGCTAATGCTCTACCAGGGGATAGCAGTAAAGTTGCTCAAAACCTACAACTTGCATTTATTATAGTTGCTATCGTGCTTGCTATAATCGGTACAATTCTATTCCAATTTGCTGCACTTGCAAAAGAGCGTGTTGACTGCGATGAGGAAAAGAAAAGAGGTATCATTGATAACTTTAAAATTATGTGGGGCAATAAGCCTTTCCGTAGAATACTAATTTCTGGTATTATCAGAAGCCCATTCCAATTATTGCTTATTTTGGCAATGCCATTAATGACAATGTATTTTGGTAACAATGGTGCAACTGCAGACTTTGTTAAAAACATATTGTTGCAATATGGACCAATCGCTATTGGTGTATTCGGTGGTCAATTTGGTGCAATGGCATTAACTCCACTACTTTGTAAGAAATTTGAGAAAAAGACAATATTCAATCTTATGAATATTATCTCTGGTGTTGCTTTTGCAATGATATTTGTATTATATTTGATATTCCCAACTACTTTGGGTGGCGTGCCAATTATCCTATTGTCAATCGCTTTCTTGTTTGCAAGTGCGGGCGTAGGTTTCATAATGGTATTGCAATCAATGATGATAGCAGACTGCGTAGACTATGAGGAATATAGAAATGGCACTCGTCCAGACGGCGTATTCTTCTCTGGTCAATCATTCCTAACAAAATTGGCTGCTGGTCTTGCAGTTATGATTCAAGGTTTAGGTTATATGATTGTTGGTTACGAAACTGACGCAATCACAAGTATGAACTCTGCTTTGGCATCTGGTTTGGTAACTTTTGCTGAGGAGTATAAGACATTTGCAATGATTATGTTCTTCTTAGTATCAATACCACCAGCAATTGGTATGGTGCTTTCAATTATCCCAATGCTTAAGTATGATTTGACTGATAAAGAACATACAAGAATTTTGGACGAATTAAACCAAAAGAGATTAGCTACAGCAACTGCTGAGGGTACAATGACTGATGAGAAAACAGAGGCTATCTTTGGTGATATGGATACAAATGCCGAAAACAATGGTGTAGCTGTTATTCCAGCTGTAAAAGAAGATAACAATGTTGCACCAGTTGAGAATGAAACTCAAGAGGTTGTGCAAGATAATGCAGAGGATATCGCTGATACTCAAGTTGTAGAAGAGGTAAAGGTAGAAGAAGTTAATGCTGAAAATGCAGAAAAACAAGCTACCGAAGAAAAAAGCCCAGTTCCTGAAGAGATTAAGCCAGAGGAACAAGCAACTGAAACTGCTGTGGTAGAAAATGCTGAAACAGAAAAGCTTGACGCTGAAAACAAAGAGGAAATTGTTGCTGACGAGGTAAAAGAGGAAAAACCTGCTAAGAAAGCTACAGCTAAAAAGTCTACTGCAAAAGCAAAAAAAGAGGTTGAAGATTAAACTAATAATTTGAATATTTAAGAACTTACACATATTCGCTCCTAGGATATCCTAGGAGCGAATAGTTTATATATTGATATAATTTAAAATAATAGATATAATTTAAAATAATAGATATAATTTAAAATAATAGATAAAGTTTAAAATAATAGATAAAGTTTAAAATAATAGATAAGTTTAGTATGTTTGATAAGATTAATATGATTATATAATTTTATATAGTTGATATTATACGATATATTTTATACAATGGATATGTTTTTATAAATTTATAAAAAGATATGATTTATCTTGTGATTTTTAAAAGTTTTCTTTTATATTTTGAAAACAAGTGTCATAAAAATATTTACTTTTAAATTATATTCAAAATAAAAAATGTAGTAATTCAATTTATTTATAGTAATGAAATGTTATAGCAAAACAATGAAATTGATTAATAAAGTTTGCAATTTTTAGTGACAAAAATTTTTAACACATTAGAAAAATGGCGGAAATATTGATTTTTCTTGCAATATAAAGTGATTTGTGGTATAATAAGGTAAATATATAAAAATAAAGAGGAAATTAATGTTACAAGTAAATGATTTAAGCTTACAATTTGGACAAAGAAAATTATTTGATGAGGTTAATATAAAGTTTACAAAGGGGAATTGTTATGGAGTTATTGGTGCTAATGGTGCTGGTAAATCTACATTTTTAAAAATTCTTTCTGGCGATATTGAGCCTACAAAAGGCAATGTTAGCATTGGTAAAGAGGAAAGAATGTCGGTATTGCAACAAAACCAAAATGCGTATGACGATTTAACAGTTTTGCAAACAGTGTTAAAAGGTCATAGCAGAATGTACGAGATAATGTTGCAAAAAGAGGCTCTTTATGCTAAAGCTGACTTTACTGAGGAGGACGGAATTTTAGCATCAGAACTTGAGGGAGAGTTTGCCGAACTTGGCGGTTGGGAGGCTGAAAGTGAGGCGGAAACTTTACTAAATGAACTAAAAATTGATAGCAGTTTAAATTCTACTTTAATGGCAGATATTGATGCAAAAACTAAAGTTAAAGTATTGCTTGCTCAAGCGTTGTTCGGCAATCCTGACATATTGATATTGGACGAGCCTACAAACAACTTGGACGCTAAAACTACTAGATGGCTTGAAAATTATTTGATGGATTTTGAAAATACAATCATTATTGTATCACATAACAGACACTTTTTAAATAGAGTTTGTACACATATCTGTGATGTTGACTTTGGTCATATTAATGTGTTTGTAGGTAACTATGATTTTTGGTATGAAACTTCTCAATTACTTGCAAGACAAGCTAGAGAGCAAAATAAAAAGGCAGAGGCAAGGGCTAAGGAATTGCAAGAGTTTATTGCAAAATTCTCTGCAAATGCGTCTAAGTCAAGGCAAGCAACTAGCCGTAAAAAGGAATTGGAAAAGTTAACATTAAATGATATCAAGCCTTCTTTGCGTAAATATCCATTTGTGGACTTTAAGTTTGAGCGTGAAATAGGTAGGGAGATTTTAAAGGTAGAAAATCTTACTAAAAAAGGATATTTTGAAAATGTCAGTTTTATGGTAAAGTCTGATGAAAAGATTGCTTTTTTGGCAGATAAGTCTACTACAATAACAATGCTTTTTGATATTTTAATGGGTGAGGAAAGTGCAGATAGTGGTACAATTGAATGGGGTAAGACTATTATTCCTACATATTTGCCAGAAAATAATTCTAAGTACTTTGATGGTTGCGATTTGAATTTGGTTCAATGGATAGGTCAATATTCACCAAAAGAGCAATATGAGGAGTTTTTGCGTAGTTGGCTTGGTAGAATGTTGTTTTCTGGTGAGGAAGTTAAAAAAGCAGCAAAGGTGCTTAGCGGTGGTGAAAAAGTTAGATGTATGCTAGCAAGGCAAATGCTTGCAGGTGGTAACTTCTTGATTATGGACGAGCCTACTAACCACTTGGATTTGGAATCAATCACCTCACTTAACAAGGGTATGATTAATTTTAAAGGCAATATGTTGTTTGCAACTCACGACCAAGAAATTTTATCTACCGTTGCTAACAGAATTATTGAGATTAATGGTACAAAAGTATTTGATAAAGAAATGAACTATGAAGATTATTTGGATATGGAATAAAGCTATCCAATAAATAAAGGGGTCTTTGAATTTAGTTTTAATGTAAAAAGCTGTCGAAAATCGGTATTAAATTGTATTTTTGCATAATCAAGATAATAGAATTGTAAATAAAGTAATTTTTGATTTGTTTTAATAATAAAATTAATATATGTATTTACTATATAAATTGTGACTACATTAAACAAAAAAAATACTATAGGCGATTGCTTAGGACATAAATAATAAATAAGGAGAAAATGAAAAGATTATGAATTTTTGGAAAGAGTTGAAAAGTTATGACATTAATTCCATCACTCGCTATGCGGCAGGTTTTCCATATGATGAGAACGGAAAGCAAACAGCTGTATGTCTTGATGGAGAGTGGGCATTCTGTTTAGTGGAAAACCCAGACCTTATCCCAGTGGGATATGAACAAGAAGATGCGGAGCTTAATGGCTTTGGTAAAATCAAAGTACCATCAAACTGGCAAATTCAAGGACACGGCACACCTATTTATACTAATTATATGTATCCTTATGCTTTGACACAGTTTAATCCGCTTATGTTGCCACACGTAAAAAACAAATACAACGAAGTTGGTTGTTACGTTACAGAGTTTGAGGTTAAAGACCTTGACAAAGATATATTTATCCGATTTGATGGTATTAACAGCTGTGGCGATATTTATGTTAATGGAAAGTTTGTTGGTTACTCAGAGGACTCATTTAGTCCACAAGAGTATAACATTACTAAATTTGTAAAGGCTGGCAAAAACAAGTTGGCAGTGTCTGTTTATAGATACACTACTGGTAGCTATCTTGAGGACCAAGATATGTGGCGTATTTCTGGAATATTCCGTAGCGTTTGGTTGATTAGCAAACCTAGGGTTGAAATCGCTGACTACTTTACACATAGTAAATTGTTTAACAACTACAAGTCGGCTAAATTTATTACCCACGTTACTGTTGCATCTAGAGAGAATATTCGTAACAGAGTATCTGTTCAAGTTAAATTGTCTTATGACGGAAAGTTGGTTGCGGAACTAAATAGCGAACCTCTTTATGTTGAAAGAAATGGCATTGTAAATGTAACTTTGGAAAAGGATATTGAAAATATTAATCTTTGGTCAAACGAGTATCCAAACTTGTATGATGTGGAAATCAAATTGTCTACAGAAGGCAAAACAATTGATATACGTAAATCACACTTTGGATTTAGGGAAATTGAGATTGACCCAATGATTAAAGGTAAAGGTCCGTTCATTAAATTGAATGGTGTGCCTATCAAAATTTTTGGCGTTAATAGACACGAGTTCCACCCAGACTATGGTCACGCTGTAACTGCGGAGCTTATTGAGAAAGATATCAAACTTTGCAAACAATATAATATATCTTCAATTCGTAATAGCCACTATCCAAACCAAGACGTTTTCTATGAGCTATGCGACCGTTATGGTATATTGGTTATGGCTGAAACTAACTTGGAAACTCACGGCTTAGCAATGTTTATTCCTAAAAATAGCAAGAAATGGGCTAAACCTTGCGTTTACAGAGCAACGAATATGGTTCGTAGATTGCGTAACCACCCTTGTATTATAAGTTGGTCACTTGGTAATGAGGCTGGCTTTGGTAAAGACTTTGCTGTAATGAAAGAGGCTGTGCTAAAATTAGATAAATCAAGATTTATACATTATGAGCCAGACCAATCTGGAAAAGTGGGCGATGTGCTTAGTGAAATGTATTCAACTTTGGAAAAAATGCCTATAATTGGTGAAAATAAACCTATGCGTCACTGTAAGGCTTTGTGGTCACCATTTGGTAGCAAATATGATTCCGAAAAATACAAAAACTTGCCATTTATTCAATGTGAGTACGCTCATTGTATGGGTAATAGCTTAGGTAACTTTAGCGATTATTGGGATATGTTCTGGAAGTATGACCGCCTAGCTGGTGGATATATTTGGGACTTTGCTGACCAAAGTATTCGCACTAAGGACGGCGATAAGGATAAATGGAATTATGGTGGCGATTTTGGTGATAAGCCAAACGCAGGCAGATTTGCGTTTAATGGAATTTTTAGAGCAGACCGTACACCTAACCCAGCTCTTTATGAGGTTAAATATCAATATCAACAAGCAAAATTTGAACTTAATGTTAATTGCTTGAGTATAACAAACAGATACGCATTTACTAACTTGTCTGAATTTGATATTGTATTGTCATTTAAGGCAGAGGGTGAAGAGATTTATACTCGTACATTCAATATAAATTGCCCACCAAGAACTACTGTAACTTGTGATTTGATTGATAAGGAAGTTGGCTTCCCAATGGGTAAGGAAATTGTTTGTGATTTGCAAATGGTTACTAAAAAGGATAACGATTATGCTAAAAAAGGTCACGTTGTAGCATATGAACAATTTGTTATTAAAGACTTTGACTTTGCACCACTTACAATTGAACAAGGTTCATCTTTTGTAAGAACAGAGGAGAATATCACTGTAACTTGTGGAAAGTATGAGTATGTTATAGATAACAATGGCTTTATTAGCAGTGTTAAAGTAGGCAGTGAGGAAAAATTGGCATCACCAATTAGACCAAACTTCTGCCGTGCTTCTATTGATAATGATGCACTACCTCAAGTACCAGCAATTATCTCTGATATAATAATGGGTGTAAATAAACACTTTAAAGCTCAAAAAACTCTTAAACCAAAAACTATTGAGGTTACAGATGTAAACAATATTGTTGTTGTAGATATCGTTTGGGGTATGAGATTATTGCAAGATTTACATACTTCTTATACTTTCAGTGCTAACGGCAATGTTGATATCGCAATGCAATTAATGGCTAAGAGCGATTTGGAAAGATTTGGCTTTACATTTAAGCTTGTTGAGGGTGAGGATAAAGTGGAAATGTATGCAAAAGGACCTCACGAGAACTATTGTGACAGAGCAACTGCTGCAAAACTTGGTTTGTGGAAAGGTAGTGTTGAGGACTTTATTCACGATTACTTATATCCGCAAGAAAATGGTAACCATACTGGTGTTAGATATGCAAATATCGGCGGTGCAAACGGCGTAAGCTTACGTGCAGTTGACGTTCCATTTGAAATGACAGTTCACCCTTACACTATGGAAACTTTACATAATACTCAACATATGCACGAGTTGGAAAGAGAGAAAGAGTTGACTATTTGCATAGATGGTAAACAACGTGGTGTTGGCGGTGATATCCCAGCAATGGCTTGCACTAAAGACAAATACAAGATTTTACCAAACGAAACTCAAGAATTACGCTTTATTTTAAAGTTTAACTAATAGAGTGAATTGTTTTGAAAATATAAATAGTTGCACAAAGTGGAGCGAAGCCATATTTTGAGAAAACAATGTTAATTCAAATTGTGTCAGCTTGATTTGTTCATAAAAAAGCGGTAGAATTTGTTTAAATTTGAGTTCTTGCAAATTAAACGACACATAATTTTAATATTGTATATTCTAAATGTGACTTTAGTATATTAAAATTTTGTAAAAGCTGTTTAAACATTATGGTAAATTAAAAGCTGTAGTGCATTGCATATAAAAAGCAAATAAAGAATTTTTTACAGCCATTGTATTATTAAGTTGTATAAATGTATGGCAGTAAATTGGTAGTTGAAATTAAATTAGTAATAAAACAAAAAAGTTCGGAATATTCCGAACTTTTTGTCTTTATTTTTTCTTCCAAGTTATCCATAAATTCAAACACTATTGTATTTGGTGCTATGTACCCATTATCAATATGTATTTATTAATAAGACATACCGCCAATTGCTGATGCCAAACTCAATATACTAGAAATACCAATAATAATGAAAACTACTGCTATAATAATTATAACACTACTGATAATAATTCCCGCTAAAGCTAAAGATTTACCATTATCATTGTATTCGTGTGCTTTTTTATATCCGATTATTGAACAAATAAGTCCAACTATTGGAATTAAAAAAGAGCATATAAAACCTACAATTGCTAGTGTATTGCTTTTAGTAGATTCAGGTGCTAATGCTTGTTTGTTTGCTACTACACCACAATTTGGACATACTACAGCTTTGTCATCAATTTCTCTTCCGCAATTATTGCAAAACATTCTTTTCTCCTTTAATTAATACTTGATTAAATATTAATTCTTTAAAAATTTGTTATATATTTTTATTATATTCCCAAAATAGTGGGAAGTCAAGCGTTTTTCCAAAATATTGGGAAATTAATTATTTTTCCCACTTTTATGGTAATATTTAAAGTATGAAAAGTATTTTTGCAGAACGTTTATTGGCGTTGCGATTAGAAAAGGGAATAGGTCAAATTCAGTTGGCGAAAGAATTAGATGTTGGCAAATCAATAATAAGTTGCTGGGAACTTGGCAAAAGTGAACCGACTTTGTCAAAGTTAGTAGTTATAGCAAAATATTTTGGTGTGTCAATAGATTATCTTGCGGGTTTGGAAGATTAAAACCAACTACAATAGCAGTGAATTGATATTTTAATTTTTAATTATTGCATTTTTCAAGAACAGCAGGTCAACAGCGTTTTGGAACAGAAGAAGTAAAAAAGACTTTTTCTTTTTTAAAAAATTTATAGATTATGTAACCTACTAAAATATATTTACCTTATCTATATAATTGTAATTATTTTTTTAAATTATATTATTTATATACCTTGTTTAAATTGTTTTTAAAGCCAGTCTTAATTGACTGGTTTTTTATTTGCTAAAAATTTATTAAATAAAAAGTAAAACAATAAAAAATTATTTGTATAATGATATATAAAAAATACATATTATTGTTTAATTTATTCAATGCGGTTTTATTGTTGTCAATATTCTTAGATAATTCATAAAAGGATGTGGATGAAAGACTATTGAAAAAGAATTAAATAATAGAATAATATATTAAAGCATAATATAAAGAATATATTAAAGGATAATGTAATAATATGCTAAAGCTACATAATAAAACACACTTGCAAAATATGATTACTTTCATTACACAAGTAGTTATCTCAAAAAAAATATATATAGAAATGTTTAAATAATAAAAATCAATAATAATATTGTTTATTAACCTAATTTAATAGAATTTGACTATGGAATCTTGTTTGAAAAGGCAAGGTTTTTTATTTTTTAATGTTTAAATAGGTGGACAAACTCTTAATTTAGAGAAAAATTGGCTGATAATATGTAACAATTTTTGGCAGTTATGTGTAAAATCACTTTAGTTGAGTAAAGTTTTTGAAAAGTTCAAAGAAATTACTAAAAAACGCTTTACAACTTTAGCGTGCTAAAGTATAATATATACATAAACTGAAAAACAAAATTGCGATAAGCAATATAAGGAGTAAAAAAATGAAAAAGAAATTAGGAATTATACTAGCAGTAGTAGCAACAGCAGTAATATCAATCGTCAGTCTAGTTGGCTGTGGTCCAGTAAAAGGTTTACCAGCACAAATAGATGCATTACTAGCAGTAAAATCTGGTCAATCTGATATAGCAATAATAGATTCAACAATGGCAAATTATTTGATTAATGTTCAAAAGTCAGATAGTGTACAAGGTTTGTCAATTGCAACAATTGAGGGCTTTGATGACTTAACTGTAACAGAAGATTATGGTGTAGCAGCACAAAAAGACAAAACCAAGTTAAGAGATTTTGTAAGCTATGCATTATATCAATCAACTCAAAATGGTATTTACCAAAGTATTGTTGACAAGTATGAGCTAAACGCTGTTAAAATTGACATTGCAAAAGTTGAGAATTTCCCTGCTGATTGGCAAACTCAATTGATTAAGCAAGGTGAAATTACAATTGCTTACACTGATAACCCACCAATGGGAATTAAAAATAATGAAGTAATCACTGGTTTTGATATTGATTTGGCAAAAGCTATTTTTGAGCCATTAGGAATTGCTGTAAAAACTAAAGAGATAGTTTGGGGTTCTAAAGAAATGGAGCTTAACTCTAACAAAGTTGATTTAGTATGGAATGGTTTGACAATTACTGATGAGAGAAAAGAAACTATGGCAATCTCTAATCCATATCTACAAAACAAACAAGCAGTAGTTGTAAAGACTGAAAATTTAAGTAAGTATACTAAAATTGCTGATTTGAAGGGTGTAAAAATTGCTGTTGAGGAAGGTTCATCTGGTCAAACTACAGCAGACGCTTTAGTAAAAGCAATCAAAAAAGCAAAATAATTTAGTTGTATGATATACATACACAAGTTAAAGGTTTAAAATGAATGTAGAGAAAGTAATAATAGATTTATTTAAAGGCTTTGGCATGACGGTAGCAATATTCTTTGCTACCCTTGCTGTTGCTTTGCCGTTAGGCTTAATTTTTGCATTTTTGCAAAAAAGCAAGATAAAACCAATAAGTTACTTAATGAACGCTATAATTTGGATAGTTAGAGGAACTCCGTTAATGTTGCAAGTTATAGTAGTATACTATGTACCGGGGTTATTAAAACTGGGCTTTAGTGTGCGTAGCGAATTTTTAGCCGTTTTGATAGCTTTTTCATTAAACTATGCTTGCTACTTTGCCGTAATTTACAAGGGTGGTATCAATGCTGTGCCAAAAGGGCAATATGAGGCGTGTCAAGTTTTGGGAATGACGAAAAAGCAAACATTCTTTAAAGTTGTTTTGCCACAAGTTTACAAAAACATTTTGCCAGCAATGAGTAATGAGATTATAACGTTGGTAAAAGATACATCTATTGCAAGAATTATTGGTTTGTCAGAATTGATATTTGTAGGACAAAGTTTGTTGAATTATGGATATTTAGCACCATTCTTCTCAACAGCATTATTCTATTTGGCATTTATTGGTATTTTATCAATTTTGTTTGCAAAGCTTGAAAAGCGAACTAATAGGTATAGGTAAGAGGTGATAATATGGAAAAGTATAATAAGAACAATGCGGAAATATTATCCGACCTAACAAATAATGAGATTACTTGCCAAGTTGTAGATAAAGCGGATATGGAGAAAACTCTTGATAAAAAATTGGAAAGTGAACAAAACCTTGATAAAAAAACTAAAAAATCTTTTGTAGAGGACGAAATCTCTAACAAAATTTTGGAAATCAAAAATTTGAATAAATCTTTTGGTTTAAACCACGTGCTTAAAGATATTAGCTTTAGTATGAAAAAAGGTGAGGTTATCGCTATAATTGGCTCAAGCGGTGGTGGTAAATCTACACTTTTAAGGTGCTTAACCTTTTTGGAAAAGGCACAAAGCGGTAGTATTTGGATAGGCGGTGAGGAAATTGTTGCCTCTGAAATGCAACCAGTAAAGCCAAAGTTTATGTTAGTGCAAAAAGTACCAGTAGATACTAAACTTAAATTTATGCAAAAAACTGAGGAATATGGCAGAAAAAAGACTAAGTTTTTTGTTAGAGTGCCAGCCGAAAATGCTTACAAACGCAAGTTTTTTAAACGCTATGTACCAACCGACAGCAATGGTATACCTCTTAGTGAGGCAGAGGTAAGTATCTATCCTAATGACAAGATTTTAAGAGAAAAGGCTTTGAAAATGGGACTTGTTTTCCAAGATTTTAATCTTTTCCCTCATAAAACTGTTATTGAGAACTTGATTTTAGCACCAATGTTGGTAAAGGGTATGGATAGGCAAGTTGCAATCGCTGTTGCAGAGGAACAACTTGCAAAAGTTGGTCTTTCTGACAAGGCAAATTCTTATCCGTTTGAGATAAGTGGCGGACAAAAACAAAGGGTTGCTATAGCAAG
>CAJTZR010000011.1 GCA_910584035.1 uncultured Christensenella sp.
ATGTACATAGATATATGTATTTTATGTACCACCATTTTACACAATTTAGCTAATTAACTCAAAAATACCCCCGATTTTCGGTGGGTATTTTTAAAAAATCGACTTTTTGCAAATTTATGACTTTACAAAAAACTAAACAAGGCAAAATTTATACTTTTGCCTTGTTGTTTTTATGAGTTGCTTTTTGATTTTTCAAGCCAATAGTTGGCTACGTTAATATAGAATATTCTATTAATTGCGTAATTTTCATTAAAACAATCTATCTTACAATTGGCAATTTACGTACTCTACATTAATAGTGTTACCTATAACTGCCATAATATTTTGCACAATCTCCTTGCACTTTAATTGGTCAACAGCTAAACGCAATTTCCTTGGTCTTTTGCCACCAGTACCAGTAATGTTAATAAATTCCGTTTCCGAACTTGCAGACAAGATTGTTATATGATACTTAATATTGTATTTTGCAGATGCTAAAAACAATAGTCCAAAAATTAATAAAAAAGGTATCAAAATACCAACAAACACTACAAAAAACATTAGCATTTGTGACAGAGTATTTTTACAAGTAACTTTTATACTGGTAACATCATTTAAAGCAATATCTGTTCGTCTTAACATTTTTTTAGTTTGCTGTGTTGATATTACTCTTATATTTGTAATCGTAATATCACAAGTTCCCTTTTGTAACAATCCGCTTATATCTGCATAATTCCAACTGGCAACCTGCTTTTCATTATTAGCAAGAACCATCTCCATAATTATACCTCCAAAGTGGCATTGTTAATATTATAAATAATTGATGATAGATTTTCTACAATTTCCCTAGCGATATTGCGGTCTACTCTCATTTTTTTAACGCCATTACCTTTTTTGTTACTGCCAAATAATTTTGCAAAGAACCCTCCCGCAGTGCTATTAGCAATTAAATCATAATCGCTAGCTGACATACATAAAGATACAGTTAGTGCAACTTTTCTAAATAGCAATGCCAAACCAAGTGTTAACAAAGTTTTGATAATACCAACACGTTGCTTGCCATAATAGCTTGTTACACCTTTAATATCTGAAACATTTATTGATACAACATCAAAATCGTTTTTTTCTTCTACGGTACTGATTATCCTTTTATTTGTAACAGTCAAATTGTACCTTGATTTAGTTAACAAAATGCCTTTGCCTTTAGCATAATCCCAACTATTAATAACCTTTTCACCATCAATCAACTTAATTTCCATAAACATATCCCTCTCTTGTTAATATTTGATTAGATTTCTTAATCATTATACATATTATAGATTAATTTTTCTAATATGTCAAGTATTTTGATTAGGTTTTCTTATCATAATATATACTAGATTAGTTAAATTAATCTATAAATAAAAATTTAAGAGGAAAACTATGATAAAGTTATATGAATTGAGGACGGAAAAAGGGTTATCACAAAGAAACATTGCAAAAATACTTAATATAAGTCAAGGGACATACAACAATTGGGAAAATGGTAAGACGGAGCCTAGCATTGCACAATTGATTGAACTTTCAAAGTTTTTTGAGATATCAGTTGATTATTTAATTTCCAATTCAGACGATGCTGGAATTATTAATTACAATAAAAACATTACAGAATATGAAAAAGCTTTGTTAGATAATTTTAATCAATTACCTACCACATTGCAAAACAACATATTTGAACTTATACAAAATTATAAAAGTGTTAAAAATTAGCATAAATTCTTTATTATAACTTTTAACAAAAATAGTTGTTATTATAAATAGTAATCAGAACAAAAAGCATACAAAAAGCCAAGACAAACTTCATTTTGTCTTGGCTTTTTTATTAATAAATTTAATTGTCAAAATAATTTTTTACTAATAATGTATTATATAATTAGTCTATTAAAAAAATTCAGTTTACAATCCTTGTTTTATTAAATTATTGAAAATTGCAAATAAACAACCATTAAACCATCTTCGTCCAACTCTTGATAAAGCAAGATAGTGCCTTCATCAAAATTTACAACGCCCTCATATTCAATTGCATACAATGTTTGCCCGTGTTGATAAATAGTAGTGTAAATTTGCAATTCGCCAGTTGAGCGTTTGTAAGAGTAATCATAAGTAACAGAATAACTTTTAACTACGCCATTTTTATTTTCATAAAAAGTAAGGTCAACTTTATTGTTATCATAAAAAGATAACTTAGCATTTTCAAAAGAAGTATTGATATCATTTACATATACTTGCAATTCATATTTTAATTGCAAATAATCTCTCATATACTCTTTATAAATTTCAGCAATTATTTCGTCAGCCTCTTCCTCTGTCAAAACACCATCAAGAACACTCTCGTCTATACTCGGGTTAGGAACTACAATCTCAATATTTTCCGCAACTGCTAAGTCAAACTCACAAACCAAAGTAATCTCGGCAGAATCTTCCTCATCGTCAGTAGTTGGTGTATCGTTTTGAGTATTATCCTCTGGTCCTTGTATTTCCACATTATTATTACCATTGGAGTTTCTATCACTACCATTGTTACCAGATTTAAAAAGCCCGCACGCTGTTAATGTAAATAAGCTTACAACTAACATTAAAATTACAAAAATAAATACAAATTTCTTTTTCATATTAAACACCTATAAATGTATTATATACATTATTATAATAGCACTTTAGATTATAATTGTCAATTTAAAGCAAATTAAATACCAAACTATTAACAAAAACGCTATCTTACTGACTTTACGATTTTTAATCAAGCCAAAAGCTTTCTTTAGCCAATAAAATCACAAATCAAATTACCGACCTCACTACATTTTACTAGTTTTTTGCCATCTTGCATAATATCCGCAGTGCGATAACCGCTTTTGATAAATTGATTTATAGCTTTATCAATACAATCTGCTTCGTCAGTCATTCCAAAAGATAACCTCAACATCATACTACTACTTAAAATCATTCCAATAGGATTTGCAATGTCTTTACCCGCAATATCTGGTGCAGAGCCGTGAATCGCTTCGTAAAACCCTCTTGTTCCCTCACCCAAAGATGCTGAACCCGACATACCTATTGAACCAATCAAACTGCTAGCCTCGTCACTCAAAATGTCGCCAAACATATTTTCAGTTAAAATAGTATCGATTTTCGAAGGTTTTTTGATTAATTGCATAGCACAATTATCTACATACATAAACTCCAGATTGACATCGGGATAGTCTTTTGACATATCTGTTACAACCTTACGCCATAACTTTGAAGTTGCAAGCACATTTGCTTTATCAACCAAAATCAAGTTGCCTGTGCGTTGTCTAGCAAGCTCAAAAGCTACTTTTGCAACTCTTGAAATTTCATTTTCAGTATATTTCATAATATCAGTTGCGACATTTTGATTGTCCTCAATACTTTGGATATGCTCACCAAAATATACTCCACTAACAAGTTCTCTTACAATCATTATATCAATGCCGTCACCAACATATTCCGCTTTTAAAGGACTATCTAATTCCGCATATAGCTTTTGAGGACGCAAGTTAGCATATACTTGCATTGCTTTTCTAATACCTAGCAAAGCTTTTTCTGGTCTATTTTCTGCTGGTTGATTATCCCATTTACTACCACCTACTGCCCCCAATAAAGTACTATCTGTTTCAAGCACGCTCTCAAGCGTTTCCTTAGGTAAGCATTTACCAGTCTTATCAATAGCAGCTCCACCAGCAAGCCTATAAACATACTCAAAGTTATGATTAAACTTTTTTGCAATCGTGTTAAGCACTTTTATTGCTTGAGCCATTACTTCAGGTCCAATGCCGTCACCCTCTATCACACAAATACGCTTATACATAAATTACCTCTTTTTATACAATTTATTCACCCAATTGCTTTTTAACGCTATTTATATATCCATTACATTCAATGATATTTTGGATAAATTGTGGGAATGGTGGAATTTTACAAACCCAGTTTTGAGTTTTATTGCACAATTCACCTTTTACAAAATCCACACTTACAATATCGTCAATATTAATTTTATCCACCATATCGCACTCAACAATCGCAAGCCCGATATTAATGCTATTGCGATAAAAAATTCTTGCAAAAGACTTAGCTATAACTACACTTACACCACTTGCTTTGATTGCAATAGGTGCGTGTTCTCTTGACGAGCCACAACCAAAGTTATTGCCACCACAAATAATATCTCCAACTTTTACATTTTTAGCAAAAGAGGTGTCAATATCTTCCATACAATGGCTTGCTAATTCCTTATGGTCTTGAGTATTAAGATACCTTGCAGGAATTATTACATCTGTATCAACGTTATCACCATATTTAAAAACTTTACCCTCTGCTATCATATCAAATCTCCTCTGGAACGGCAAGTCTGCCCAAAATACTACTTGCAGCAGCCACTCTTGGACTTGCAAGATAAATTTCACTTGTTATATGTCCCATTCTGCCAACAAAGTTACGATTGGTAGTGGAAACACATCTCTCCCCCTCTGCGAGTATACCAGTATGTCCGCCAAGACAAGGTCCACAAGTAGGAGTGCTAATTATAGCACCGCTATTAATAAAGATTTCCGCCAACCCATTTTGAACACATTTAAGATATGTATCCATTGTTGCTGGTATAATAATACATTTTACTCCATCCGCAACTTTCCTACCTTTCATTACCTCTGCAGCTGCAAGCATATCCTCATATCTGCCGTTAGTGCAAGAACCAATTACTACTTGGCTTATTGGCAAATTGCCCCATTCCTCTTTAGGTTTAATATTTTCTGGCAAATGAGGGAATGCTACTTGATAATCAATATCAGCCAAATTAATAGAATAACTTTCCGCATATTCAGCATCGCTATCCGCAGTGAACACCTCATATTTTTGACTGCAATGCTCATCAAGATATTTTTTAGTTACATCGTCAACCTCAAAAATTCCATTCTTAGCACCAGCCTCAACTGCCATATTTGCAATAGTAAATCTATCCGCCATATCAAGATACTTAATACCGTTACCAACAAACTCCATACTGCAATATCTTGCACCCTCTACGCCAATCATACCAATGATATACAAAATTATATCCTTACCACAAATGCCGTGTTTTGGTTTACCATAAAGTTCAAACTTGATACATTTAGGCACTTTAAACCAACTTTTACCTGTACGCATAGCAACCGCAAAATCTGTTGAACCAACACCACTTGCAAAAGCACCAATCGCACCATAAGTACAAGTATGAGAGTCCGCACCGATTATCATATCACCAGCTTTTACTAGACCTTGTTCTGGCAAAAATGCGTGTTCTATACCTGACTTTCCAATGTCATAAAAGTGTTTAATACCGATTTTCGTAGCGAAATTTTTTGTTTTTTGCACTTGCAAAGCAGATTTAATATCTTTACAAGGAACAAAATGGTCCATTACTAAAGCAATTTTTTCCTTATCAAAAACCTTATCAAAACCAGCTTTTTCAAACTCGTCAATCGCTAAAGGTGCCGTAATATCGTTTGCAAGTATCATATCCAAATCCGCCATAACAAGAGAGCCTTGTTCCACATAATCCATACCGCAATGTTTAGCAATTATCTTTTGAGTCATAGTCATAGCTTTCATACTCTATCCCCCTTGAAGTGTCTATTTATTGCAGAAAGTAATGCTTTTATTGATGAGCTTGCAATATCCTCGTCCTCGCCAACACCCCAAATCTTTTTGCCAGCAATAGTAATACTAACATAAGATATAGCAAGTGAGTTTGAGCCTTGTTCCTTTGCGTGCTCCTTGTAATCTGTCAAGATATAATTATATCCCAAGCCTTGCTTGATTGCATTTGAAACGCTATCCAACATACCATTACCGCTACCGCTAAGGCGTCTTATAACATCACCATTTTGCACTTCTAAATTAACATTATACTTATTTTTGTTTTTATTAAAGCTGTATTCGTTTAGTTTAATTGGTTGTGAGATATTTATATATTCGTCACAAAAGATTTTTAAAACTTCATCATTTTTCAATTCCTTATGCAAGTTATCACTAAAGCCTTTTACAGTATAGCCAAGCTCCTCTCGCATTGAAAACGGAATTTCATACCCATACGCACGCTCAAGCAAATAGCTTACGCCACCCTTACCAGACTGGCTGTTAATACGTATAACATCTGCCATATATTCCTTTCCAACATCGTTCGGGTCTATTGACAAATAAGGCACATTCCAACACTCCATATCGTGGTTTGCTCGATAAGCCATTCCCTTTGCAATCGCATCTTGGTGCGAACCACTGAATGCAGCAAACACCAATTCACCAGCATATGGTTGACGTGGTGGGACTTTCATTTGTGTTAATTTTTCATACGCTTTGATAATATTAGGCATATTACAAAAATCAAGTTCTGGGTCAATGCCGTGGGAATATAAATTCATTGCAAAAGTAATTATATCACCATTACCAGTGCGTTCACCATTGCCAAACAATGTACCCTCTATACGTTCACCGCCCGCAAGCAAGCCAAGTTCGCCGTCTGCAATAGCAGTACCTCTGTCATTGTGAGGGTGTAGAGATATAACAACATTTTCCCTATAGTTTATGTTATTGGAAACATATTCTACTTGCTGTGCGTAAATATGTGGCATACTCAATTCTACTGTTACTGGCAAGTTGATTATAACTTTATTTGTTGCAGTTGGTTTGAAAACATCTAACACATTATTTATCACTTGTACAGCATAGTCTGGTTCTGTACCAGTAAAACTCTCTGGCGAATACTCAAAAGTAACTTTGCCCTCAAAATCTTTCGCTTTTTGAGCAGCATATTCTGCACCACTTACAGCTAAAGCTATAATTTCTTGTTTATCCTTTTTAAAAACTTGCTCTCTCTGTGCAACAGATGTACTATTATACAAATGCACAATAACTTGTTTTGCACCTTTTAAAGCCTCAAATGTCTTGTCAATAATATGAGGTCTAGCTTGAGTAAGTACTTGGATAGTAACATCGTTTGGTATCAAGTTTTCCTCAATCAGCGTTCTTATAAAATCAAACTCAGTTTGAGATGCGGCTGGAAAACCAACCTCAATTTCTTTAAAACCAATATCACACAATATTTTAAAAAACTCTATCTTTTGAGTTAAATTCATAGGTGTAATTAATGCTTGATTACCATCACGCAAATCAACACTACACCATATTGGTGCTTTATCTACATATTCCTTGTTTACCCAACTATTATTTGAGCCTTGTGGCATATAATAACCACGTTTGTATTTTCTAAAGTCCATTGTTTCACCAACTATTTTATTGTAATAGTTTTCCTTAATAAAAGTTATAAATTATAATTATTTTTTATTTTAGCAAAAAAACTATTATTTGTCAATATACATTCTTCAAAATTATTTTAAAAAATATAATTATTTGTAATAGGATAGTTTACAAATAAAGTGAAAAAATCTAATTGTTTATAATGAAACTTTGTTAACAAAATTATAAAAATCAATAATCGTAATTAAATTACAAAAAGCAAGGATACCCTTGCTTTTTGCAACTATTTCAACAATTTTATAATTTAATAGCGATTTTCGATAAGTTTTTTATATAATTTTGCACTTTAGTATATGCAAGTATTATTTGATACCATTTACTCAATATCACCAAGCGGAGAATTGATTGACAAATTTTCAGCACTCTTTTTACTCTTTTTGATAAGTGCAAAAATTGCGATATGGCAAATCATACAAGCAAAAGGTAAACAAGAAATTATCAAAAACATTTTAGACAAAGACAATTTGTCCGCTATACTACCAGCAATACCGCCAAACATTGATGCACCGACATCACCAAATATTGCAAGCGTACTAAATATCCACGCCCCCGCTTTTGGAAAAGCTTCACCAGCAATAGAGATTACTCCAGGCCAACACATACTGCTAAACAAACCTACTAAAATACATAACACTAATGATAGCCAAGTATTAAGTTCTAAGCCTATAAGCACATACGAAATACCAGCTAGCAAACAAGAGATTATCAATATTTTGCTCAAATTCATTTTATGACCAAAAAAGCCAAAAATCAATCGTCCAGCACCTAACATTACTGCGAACAATAACATTCCAATCATATCTGCCATTAGCTTGCTTACGCCAAGGTTTAACTCACAGAATGTAGATACATATTGATTCATTATTATCTCAACACCAGCACCAACTATGATAGCTAGACAGCACAATATATAAATTGGTGATTTTGCCACTTTAAATGTAGATTGCTGTTTACTTTCAAGACCTCTTGATTCAACTATCTTTACGGGAATAAACTGCAAAGTGTTTAACACTGGTACAATTGCTAAACAGCCAATTATATACATCCAGTTCTCTGCCCCAAAGAAGTTAAGGCACAACGCAATTACAACAATGCTAATTGCTTGCCACCAAGCATAAAAGGAATGTAGCAAACTCATTGCCGCCTTCTTACTTTTGTACGTATCTGGAATAGTGTCTACTATAGGACTTAATACGACCTCAAGCATACCACTTGCAAATGAAAATATTATTGTAGATATAACAAATGGCACAAAAGGATTCGCTGGCATAATTCTAGGTGCTAAGCAATACAAAACCATACCAATAAAGCCAAATAAGTTAGCACAATATACCAAATTTTTATACTTTACTTTGTCTATTATAAAAGTAAGTAATAAATCAGCAAAAATCTGCGTTCCAAAATTTATACCTACCAAAATACCCATTTGTCCAAGCGTTAAGCCATATAAACTCATAAATGGAACTAGTAGCAAAGCCGTCATATTGGCATAAATCGCTTGACTTGCGTTTGATGTACAGCTAGCAATAAGTATTCTATTATAATTTTTATTCATAAATAATTTACTCCAACTGCTGCCCTAAACGTTAAACAGCAATTAATTTTATTTGTCTATGCCAAGTAATCAAATATTAATACCCAAATTAAAACTCAGTTAATATTTATTTAATTAAATTAATAATTTATTTAATTATACTTAGCATAAACTATGTACTTTCAATTTGCCTAATCAGCTTTGATAGTTCAGTTTACCTCAAATTATTATACGCAAAAAACTTTATAAAAGTTGATAACATTTTTGCTTTATATTAATTTAAAGTATTTAAATGTAATCAAATTTTCTTTAAATATTAATAATGTTTCGTTAAATTTGAGAGAACTCAAATTTAAATAAAAGCTAACGCTTTTACTTGATAAATCAAGCCGACACTATTTGAATTAACAATTGCTGATGTCAAATGCCACTTCGTGTCGCTGTAGGGGTCCCCGCAAAATAACTTTTTTCTGGGGTATATGGATAACTTTTGTTAATATGAAAACTTTGCTACTAATAAACCTATTATAGCACAACAAATTAGCTTTGTATATAATTGAAAGCACAAAAATTAATAATCGTTTATTTAGTATACAAGTTCATAATAGCATTCTTTTGATTGCTAGACAAAGTTTTAAAAAAATCTAAAGCAGATTTGTCTTGCTTGTACGCATTTATGTCGTGATAAAAAAATTCCTCTGGCGTACTGCCACATACCTCTATAATATCAAGCAATACAGAAAGCGATGGTTCAAATGTAGTCTTTTCACTCTCTAGTAAGTGAATGTAACTTGCATTTTTACCAATAGTCAAACTCAATGCTCTTGCAGAAAGATTTGCCCTTGTACGTATAATTCCTATCCTCTCAACAATTTGTTTCAATTCCATAAATAACTCCTCCTTGTATACTTTTATTGTAAACTTTTTAGAGGCTTTTATAATTTAGTGATATATTATAAAATTTAGTATTATTAGATATAATATTTAATACCATTAAATAAAAATGCAAAAATATATAATAAAACAAGAGAAAATGGCTTGACAAAGGTATAAATGTTTTGCTACAATAAACATATACAAAAAAACCTCTAAAGGAGAACACAAATGAGTAAATATGTTGAAAGAAATTTAAACAATGGCGAAGAAATTATTTTTAAAGCCAAAAAGAGTGTTTGGGCATTACTACCTATCTTTTTATATTTTTTAGTTTGCCTAATTGCTGCAATCGTTTTGCAAATATCAGTTTTTGATAAAATGTCAGAAGCATCTTCTGATATTGCTTCTTTATTTTCTATTCCTGCTTGGGTAATCTTAGTTGGTATTAGCGGAATTGAGCTGATTGTTAGCATATTGCGTTGGATATCACTAGAATTATGTATCACTAACAAGCGTGTTATAGGTAAAATGGGCGTTTTATCAATACACACTTTGGACTATATGATAGGTAAAGTAGATAATGTATGTATTGAGGCTGGAGTTATTGGAAATATCTTTAACTACCATACTGTTTCAGTACGTGGCGGTGGTGAAATTGAAAAGAGACATAAAGATAAAAACAACTTTAAAGGCATTAAAAATGCACGTGAATTCAAAAATATTTTAACAGAAGCTATTGAACAACACGCAGCTTCAGCAAGAAAAGACCAAGCTATGGAAATTGCACACGCAATGGCAGAAAAAGACCGTGCAGAGAGTTTGACTCGTGCTATCGCAGCAAAAGAGCAAGCTCAAGAAGTAGCTAAAATTATGCAAGAAAACAGCAAAAGTGAATAACATTAATTAGTTATTACAAAAGAGGTACAAATATGAAAAAGAAAATAATTCTCATAGTAGTTCTACTATCCACCCTACTTATGGTTGGTTTAATGTTGTTTTTAGTTTTGGGCAACAATTCTGGACTATTAAACTTATTCAACAAAGGTGGTTTTTCCTATTATAACGAATGGGAAATAATTGAAGCTCCAAATGCAACACTACCTGATGCGGATGAGATGATTGCAGGTGTGGGGTTAAATAGAAGTGTAACATTTGACCAACAATCAAAAACAATAAATTTAGATTGTTATAAGCTAAAGCTTTCCATTAACTTTAATAAAATTGTCACAGATAAAAAAGATAAAACTGTACTAAAACACGATACTTTTAAATGCGATAATGACCTTGAACTTGATGTTAAAGTTTATTCTAACAACATTATAAAAATATCTAATTTAGACCAATTTAGCACAGAATGGGAAAATACCTCATACATAGTTTTACGTAAAAAAGACGCAACAAAAGAAGAGCTATTTACTAAAAATATGAACCCATCTATTACAAATGGCATACCAATTTATATGGAAAGCACTAAGACATATGTGGTTGCAAAAGATACAAATAAAACATATGTAATTTATGAAGCAACTGACCAAATTATTGCTTATAGTTTAATAACTGAAACAGAGATTATGTTTACAAAAAATGACTAACTAAAAAATAGCAGAGTAAAAGCTATTTGCAATAAAATTAAAATTTAAGTAAAACATTATTAACCAACTTTGCCAAAAATTAGGCAATAAAGTTTATTCTAAAAACTAGGCTTTTAGCTATGCTAAGGGCTTAGTTTTTTTGTTGTTTTTAAAGTTTGCCCTATATAATAGCTATTTTAAATATCGCTATTGATAAATTTTTTAAAATATGATATACTTAAATTAGAAATATGTATTTAAATAAGGGGGCAAGAGATGGTATACCTACCAGGTGTTATTATGATGGGCATTTTATCATTTATATTTTTAGTAATAACATTGATATTGTTTATTACAAAAAATGCATCAATAATACACACATATCACTGGGAGAATGTAAAAGAGGAAAACAAAAAAGTATATGCAATCCATATGGGGGTTGGAATGCTAATATCTGCGTTTGCAAATATTGCTGGTGCTTTGATTAACTTTTTTACAGAGACAAACTGGGGTTGGATGTCATTTGGTGTAGGTTTAGTAGCAAGTTTTGTATACTGGTCAATCATTCAAAAGAAATATAATGGTGGGTTCTTTTAATAGTTAAAACTATATTACACTTTAAAAAAAACATTAATGTTATTAAAGAATTTTAAACAAATTGCCAACAAAAAAACTAATATTTTTACATTTACATAATGTGATTGATAAAGTATAAATCATATTCCTTGCCAATATTCTACTCCTTTCCATTTACATATGTCTTTATTATTTGTTGTATATCCTTTCTTAATTTGTTATACACTATTTTTCTTCTATGTTTTGTGTAATTACTATATGATACTAATATACACCCTCGTTTATGTGCTAAAATATTTATGAATGTTATCCCTTTGTTTATGATTTAATTAGCCCCAACACCTACATTATATCATAATTTTGGATAACATTCATTTTTCATTTGCTTAAGGCATTAATCTCTCACACCAAGTAGCGTGGTTGTTAAAAGGCGAACAAAATGTTCGCCTTTTATTTATAAAGTATTATTTATATGTTATATTGATAAAGCAATAAAAAACAATAGCGGATATTAGTCCGCTATTTGCTTAATTACATTTTTAGTTTTTATTATACCATTTCGATAATAACCATTTCAGCAGCGTCACCACGTCTTGCACCTAATTTGATTATTCTAGTATATCCGCCACCTTGACCTAGCTCTTCTTTTCTGCCAGCATATCTTGGAGCATACTCATTAAACACTTTCTCAATTAGTGGGTGTTTAATCTCACGAGTTCTCTCTTTAAATTCTGACTTTTTCTCTTTTTCGCCTTGTGCCTCTTGAATGTCACGTAAGAAAGACATCATTTGTCTTCTTGCATTCAACTTTTTCTTGCCATCGTTTTTAAATTCAACAGCAATTTTCTCGCCTTTAGCGTCAGTCTTTGTCTTAGTAGTAGTAACTATATCATCATAGCTTTTAATACCTAGAGTAACCATTTTTTCTGCAAGTCTTTTTACCTCTTTAGCTCTATCAACTGTGGTTTCGATGCGACCGTACCACAATAGCTCAGATACTTGGTTACGCAACATATGCATTCTTTGGTCTGTACGTTTTCCTAGCTTTCTTGCCATTTTTTTATCTCCTTACTCTTCCTTACTTTGTAATTCAAATCCCAATTCGTGAATTTTCTTCATAACCTCGTCTAGTGACTTTTTACCAAGGTTTCTAACCTTAAGCATATCGTCCTCAGACTTTTGAATTAGGTCTTGAACAGTATTGATACCAGCTCTCTTCAAGCAGTTGTATGACCTTACAGACAAATCTAAGTCATCAATAGCCATTTCTAGTACTTTAGTTTGTTTTTCGTCATCTTGTTTCAAAAGGTTTTTCTCAGCCATATTATCAACAAGACCGATGAACAAGCTTAGCAAATCGTTAATGATTTTAGCACTTAAGCTAATAACTTCGTGAGGTGATGCAGTACCATCAGTAACAACATCGATAGTCAATTTGTCATAATTAATGTCTTGACCAACACGAGCGGGTTCAACAAAATAACTTGCTCTTTCAACAGGAGTATAGATAGAATCAATAGGTATGTAACCTAAAGGTTGCTCCTCATCTTTATTCATATTAGCAGAAACATAACCTCTACCTACTCCAACATTAATTTCCATATCAAGTTTAGCACCATTTTCCAATGTACAAATATACATATCAGGGTTTAAGATTTCGATATCAGAGCTATGCTCAATATCAGCAGCGGTAACGATACCAGCTCTATCCAACTTGATATACATTAATTGTTTAAAGTCTTTATCCTCTGTGTGGGCTTTAACAGCCAATCCCTTAAGATTAAGTATAATTTCAGACACATCTTCTTTCACACCAGGAATGGTAGAAAATTCGTGTTTAACGCCATCAATACGGACACCAACTGGTGCAGCACCAGGAAGTGAACCCAAAAGCACACGGCGAAGTGCATTACCTAAAGTAGTACCAAAACTTCTTTCCAAAGGCTCGATAACAAAGCGAGCTTCTCTACCACTAATAGTATCTACACATTCAATCTTTGGCTTAGTAATTTCTATCATTAAATCATCCTCCTATTTTGGATTTAATCTTACTTAGAATACAACTCGACAATCAAGTGCTCTTCTACTGCAATGTCAAGACCTTCTCTTGTAGGAAGCTCTAACACTTTACCAGATAAAGTAGCATTGTCAAACTCCAACCAACTTGGTAAATTCTCAGTTTTGCCAGCTTTGATTTCAGCAAAAAGAGTTTTATCAACTTTGTTTTCCTTAACAGCGATGATGTCGCCTGCTTTTACTAAATAAGATGGAATGTTAACCCTAGAACCATTAACAGTAATGTGACCGTGGTTAACGATTTGTCTAGCGTGAGCACGGCTCAAGCCAAGACCTAGTCTAAATACAACGTTGTCAAGTCTTCTCTCAAGAAGAACTAACATATTGTCACCGGTAATGCCACGCATTTTTTCAGCCATATCATAATAGCCTCTAAATTGCTTTTCGCACAAACCATAAATTCTCTTAGTTTTTTGTTTTTCACGCAACTGAATGCTATATCCAGTAGGTTTCTTTCTTGATGTACCGTGTTGACCTGGAGCGGTAGGACGCTTCACAACAGCACATTTATCAGAATAACATTTATCACCTTTAAGATATAATTTGCATCCTTCTCTTCTGCACAAACGGCAGTCAGCACCTGTATATTTAGCCATTTCTCTACCTCCTATAATCTTCTGCGTTTTGGTGGACGGCATCCATTGTGTGGGATTGGTGATACGTCTTTAATCATTGTAACAGCAATGTCCACAACTTGTAAAGCACGAATAGCAGACTCACGACCTGCACCCGGACCCTTAACATACACTTCAACACTCTTCAAACCAGTCAAATCTTTAGCAATTTTAGCTGCATCTTCTGCAACCATTTGAGCAGCAAATGGAGTACTCTTTTTAGAGCCTCTCAAGCCTAGCTTACCAGAACTTGACCAAGAAATTGTATTTCCTTTTTCATCAGTAAAGGTAACAAGAGTATTATTGAAAGATGATTGAATATAACAACGACCTTTGTCAACGCGTTTAACATCACGTCTTTTTCTTACTACTTTCTTATTAGCAGCCATTTCTCATTACCTCCTTATTTCTTCTTACGGCTAACTGTTTTCTTAGGACCTTTACGAGTACGAGCATTTTGCTTAGTACTTTGTCCACGAACAGGTAGACCTTTACGGTGTCTAACACCACGATAGCAACCAATTTCCATTAGTCGCTTAATGTTCAATTTAACTTCTCTTCTCAAATCACCTTCAACAGCAAGGTTCTTTTCGATGTAATCACGAATTGCACTTACTTCATCTTCTGTCAAGTCTTTAACTCTTTTGTCTGGATTGATACCAGAAGCAGCCAAAATCTTGTTAGATGTAACCCTACCTATACCATAGATATAAGTAAGACCAATTTCTACTCTCTTCTCACGTGGCAAATCTACGCCTGCAATACGAGCCATTAAACTACCTCCAAATTAATAAATATATTAAATAATACAATTTAACGCCGTTTTGGAGAAAAGTATGTCCGATAATTTGGAATGAGACACCTCTTCAGCCGCTCCCGTCAAGCGAAAAATTAACATTACAAAAGCACTATTGCAAGTATATATTATATCATACTCGCAACCATTAATCAAGCAAATTTTAGCAAAATTTTACAAAAATATTACTTTTTTGTGTAAATTTTTATACCGCTTAATCACTATGCCGATTGTTTTTTAGCATTCGCTATAAATTTACAATCTTTTTAATCGAATTTTTGCAATCTACTTAATTGCAATCAAAACATTTTTTGCAAAATCAACCTTGTTTTTGCTTATGTTTTTTATATTTGCTACAGATAACCATTACTTGTCCATTTCTTTTGATTACTCTGCATTTGTCGCACATTGGTTTAACTGATGGTCTAACTTTCATTGTTTTATCCTCCAACTAATTCTTATTACGCCATACTATTCTACCTTTTGTTAAATCGTATGGACTCATTTCAACTTTAACTGTATCACCTTCAAGTATCTTGATATAGTTCTTTCTAAGCTTGCCAGACAAATAGGTATTAATTACAAACCCGTTAGTCAATTCCACTTTAAAATTTGTATTTGGCAAAACTTCAACCACTTTTCCCTCGGCTTCAATTACATCATCCTTAGACATAAACCCTCCGTTTATTGTTTTAACACTTTTTTAAGTGCAGTTTCAATGTTTTTGTTATGGATAATCTTGTTGTTATTAAGCTTATCCGCAATTTCCTCAAGCACTAGATATGTATACTTAATATGCTTAATTTTTTTGCGTTTAGGTTTTTCCAAACTTCTGCATTTACCATCGCAAAGCTTGACATATTCCTCACTTTCAACTTCGATTACCACAAAATAATCGCCACTATCGTGTCCTGCAGTAGACAATACCACCGAACCGACCTTGATATTGTTTTGCATAACAACTCCTACAAGGACAGAATTTCATAACCATCCTCTGTTACAAGTACAGTGTTTTCATAATGTGCGGAATATCCGTCATCATCAGTCACCACTGTCCAGCCGTCATCTAGCCCAGAAACTTCATAAGTCCCTTCATTAATCATAGGTTCAATCGCAAGCGTCATATTACGCTTTAATCTAAGACCTTTGCCTGCTATTCCATAGTTTGGTACTTGAGGGTCTTCGTGCATTTCCTTACCAATGCCGTGTCCCACTAAGTCCCTAACAACTGAAAAGCCATTGCTTTCTGCTATTTGTTGTACAGCCGCACCAATATCTCCAAGCCTTGCACCCTCTTTGATAACTTTCATTGCCTCAAAAAAGCTTTGCTCAGTTACCTCAATAAGTTTTTTATGCTTTTCAGATATTTTACCTACAGCAAAAGTTCTTGCTGCATCGCTCTGCCAACCTTTATAAATTACACCACAATCAATACCAATTATGTCACCCTCAATCAATTTCCTTGACGATGGTATTCCGTGTACAACTTGTTCGTTCACACTTGCACATATTGATGCAGGGAATCCGCCATATCCTAAAAAGGATGGTTTAGCTCCTCTGCTAATTATATAATCGTGTGCTAATTTATCCAATTCTTTTGTAGTCACACCAACCTTTACGTGTTCACCAAGCATATTTAAGGTGTCCCTTAAAATTTTGCCCGCCTCACGCATAAGTTCGATTTGGCTATCACTTTTTATTGTAATCATCAATCACCTTAGAAATTTGTTCAAAAACTTCATTCAATGGCTTACCGCCATCAACATCGATAACTAAATTCTTTGCTGTATAATAATCGATTAGTGGTGCTGTTTGAGTATCATAAACTTGCATACGTGCTTTTACTGTTTCCTCTTTATCGTCATCACGTTGATAAAGTTTTGCACCACACTTAGGACAAGTATCACCAATACCCATACTGATATGATAGCTTTCGCCACAAGCACACATTCTTCTGCCAGTGATACGATTAACTATCAAACTAGCATCAACTGCGATATTAATAACGGCATCAATTTTTGCAACTTTATCCAAAGCCTCTGCTTGAGCAACTGTTCTTGGAAAACCATCTAATATGTATCCGTTATTGCAATCTGCTTGTTGCAATCTATCATTTACTATGTTGATTACAACCTCATCGGGAACTAACTGACCTGCATCAATAAATGATTTAGCTTGTACGCCTAATTTAGTACCCTCTTTAATATTTTTCCTTAAAATGTCACCTGTTGAGATATGTGGCAAATTGTACTTATCACTAATTCTTGTAGCTTGAGTACCTTTACCAGCACCAGGTGCTCCTAGTAAAATTAATTTCATTTTTACCTCAATTAAAAACAACCTTAATTTAAACCAAAATTAATGCTTTAATATATTCCCTAAACTTCACCTTTACAATACATTTATATCTAAAACCTTTTACAATTTAAAAATCGCATTAATTTAGGTAATTATTATTTTACGCCGATACAAAATAGTTAATATTTTGTTCGGCTTAAATAATTTTTTGTTTTTACTTTAAGAATCCTTTATATGTTTTCATCATAATTTGAGATTCCATTTGTTTGTTTGTTTCCAACGCTACACTTACAACAATCAATAGACCTGTTGCACTAAACGCATTTGTCAAACCTAATTCTTGTGGCATTATTGCAACAAGTATTGATGGTATTAATGCTATGATAGCAAGGAAAATCGCACCGAACAATGTTATTCTGTTATTGATTTTTGCTAAATATTCGCTTGTTGGCTTACCTGGTCGTATACCTGGAATGAAACCACCATATTGTTGAATATTTTTAGACACTTCAATTGGATTGAATTGAATTTGTGCATAGAAATATGAGAAAAACAATATTAGTAATGAAATAACAACTATATACACCCAACTACCAACGCCAAGCCACTTGCTGTACCAAATATAAAATTCACTTTCAGGCCAAAAGCTTGCAATCATTTGTGGGAACATCAAGAAAGATGATGCAAAAATGATTGGCATAACGCCTGATGCGTTAACTTTCATAGGGATATTAGAAGTTTGTCCACCATACATTTTGTTACCTTTAACTTGTTTTGCGTAACGTACTGGAATACGTCTTTCCGCCATATCGACATAAACGATAAACAAGAAAAGCAAAATAACAAAGATAATAAAACCAATGAACCACCAAATATTACCCATTAATTCAGTGCCAGATTGTTGTGACATTGTTTGAATAGCAGATATAATAGAGCTACCAATACCAGAAAGTATACCGATAAAGATAATCAAAGATGTACCATTACCAATACCATACTCAGTAATTCTTTCCCCCAACCACATAACAAATGTAGAGCCAGCTGTTAAAATAATAACTGTCATTATTCTACTTAGCCAGATGTTAGCAACACCAGTACCAAATAAACCAGTAAAGTTCTCGCCCCAGCTCATTACAAAACCAAAAGCTTGGATAACACCTAAACCGATTGCAACATAACGAGTTATCTGAGTTATTTTCTTTCGTCCTTCCTCACCATCTTTGCTCATTCTCTCTAGCTTTGGAATGATAATAGTCACCAATTGCATAATGATGAATGAGTTAATGAATGGCATTATACCTAGCGAGAAAATAGAGCCTTGACTACCAAAAGTACCATTGATGGCAGCGATAATACCAAAAAAGCTACCGCTATCAAGTCCATTTTCGCCATTTATTGCAGCAATATCCAAGCCTGGGATAGGAATGTACGCACCCAGTCTAAAAATTGCAAGCATTAGTAGTGTAAGAAAAATTCTTTTTCTAATTTCTTTGTCTCTAAAAGCATTTGCTATGGTTTTAAACATTATAGCACCTCTGCTTTGCCACCTGCTTTTTCAATTATTTCTGCAGCTGACTTAGTAAATTTCTTTGCTTGAACTGTTAATTTTTTAGTCAAAGTTCCGTCACCCAAAACTTTAACGCCATAATTCTCAACTTTGCTTAAAACACCGCTCTCCAAAAGAAGCTCAGCATTTACAACAGTACCGTCCTCGAATCTCTCTAAGTCCTTAACATTTACAATAGAATATTCCTTTGCGAAAATGTTAGTGAAACCTCTCTTAGGAACACGGCGGATTAAAGGCATTTGACCGCCTTCAAAACCAGGGCGAACACCGCCACCGCTTCTAGCCCATTGACCTTTATGACCTTTACCAGAAGTTTTGCCCTTACCAGAACCAATACCTCTGCCTAGTCTTTTACTCTCAGTTTTTGCCCCTGGAGCTGGAGCTAAATTTTGAATATTCATTTATTACCTCCGATTAGCCTTGTGCCTCAGCATCAGCTTTTGGAGCTTTTGCTTTTTTTGCACTCTTCTTTTCCTCAATCTCTTCAACAGAAATCAAGTGCTTAACCACTTTGATTTGACCTTGAAGGCAAGGATTATCATTGTGGATTTTACTAGAACCAATTTTAGATAGCCCTAATGCCTCAATAGTTGCTTTTTGCTTTTTAAGGCTTCCGATAGTGCTTTTAATAAGCGTAATTTTTAATTGTTTAGCCATTATTATGCCCTCCCGTTAGCGTTTGATTTCTTCAACTGTCTTACCACGCAATTTAGCGATTTGTTCAGCAGTTCTAAGACTCTTAAGTCCTTCCATAACAGCTTTAACACAGTTGATAGGGTTGTTTGTACCAATGCTCTTTGTTCTGATATCCTTAACGCCTACTACTTCAAGTATAGAACGAACAGGACCACCGGCGATAACACCAGTACCTTCTTCTGCAGGCATCATAACAACTTTACCGCTACCATACTCACCAACAACTTCGTGAGGAATAGTAGTACCAACCAATTTAATGTTAATCATATTACGTTTAGCATCAGCAGTAGCTTTTTTGATAGCCTCTGGAACTTCGGCAGCTTTACCCATACCAATACCAACATTACCATTGCCGTCACCAACTGCAACTAAAGCAGAAAGACGCATTGTTCTACCACCTTTAACAACTTTAGTTACTCTGTTAACAGCGATAAGTTTGTTTAGCATTCCATCATCTTCTCTTTGGAATTTGCTTCTTTTTTCTGACTTTTCATTTCTTTCAGCCATTATCGTCTTCCTCCTATTATAGTTTCAATCCGGCATCTCTAGCACCGTCAGCTACACTTTGTATACGACCAGTATACAAATATCCACCTCTGTCAAAAACAACCTCAGTAATACCTTTATCTAAAGCTTTTTTTGCAACAGTTTCACCAACGAACTTAGCAGCCTCAACCTTAGTCATATCTTTAATTTTGCTAACTACATCTTTATCCAAAGTTGAGCAAGCTACCAAAGTATTACCAGCAGTGTCGTCAATAAGTTGAACATAGATGTTATTAGTACTTCTATAAACGTTAAAACGAGGACGCTCAGCTGTGCCTGACACTTTACCTCTTACTCTAACGTGTCTTTGTTGTCTAATAGAATTTTTATCAATCTTCTTAATCATCTTCTACTCTCCTTACTTAGTGCTCTTCTTAGCTTCTTTTCTTGCAATAGTTTCGTCTTTATAACGAATACCATATACGTGATAAGGGTCTGGCACTTTGATAACCTTAATATTTGCAGCAGTTTGACCAACTTTTTCACGGCTGATACCTTTAACAACTATCTCGTTAGCGTTTGGTACTTCAAAAGTGATTCCATCACCCTCAACAACCTCAACTGGATGTGAATAACCGCAGTTGATAACGATTTTGTTACCTTGTTTAGCAACCTTGTAACCTACGCCGTTAACGATAAGTGCTTTTTGGAAGCCTTTAGTTACGCCCTCAACCATATTAGCAATAAGTTTACGATATAAACCGTGCATAGCTTTATGCTCTTTTTGCTCGTCATTTCTAGTAACGTGAACTTCAGTTCCCTCAACAGCTACATTAATATTCTTGTTAACCTTTTGGCTTAATTCACCCAAAGGTCCTTTAACAGTTACTACATTGTCCGCTGAGATATTTACAGTAACGCCAGCGGGAATAACAACAGGAAGTCTACCAATTCTTGACATTTATACGCCCTCCTATTACCAAATGTAAGCTAGAACTTCGCCACCGATGTGTTTCTCTCTAGCTTGTTTACAAGTCATAACGCCTTGAGATGTAGAAATTATAGCAATTCCTAAACCACCCAAAACTTTAGGCAACTTGTCTGCTTCGCAGTAAACTCTAAGACCTGGTTTACTAATTCTTTTGATATTAGTAATAACCTTTTCGCCCTTAGGACCATACTTAAGAGTTACTTTTATATCCTTTTGTACGCCATCTTCAACCAATTCATAGCCTTTGATATAGCCTTCATCTAAAAGAATCTGAGCAATACTGGTTTTGATTTTTGAAGCAGGTACTTTTACTTCATCTTTTTTCGCAATCAACCCGTTACGAATACGAGTTAGCATATCAGCGATTGGGTCTGTTATATTCATTTCCTATCTCCTCCTATTACCAACTTGCTTTCTTTACGCCGGGAATTTCGCCCTTGTAAGCAAGTTCTCTGAAGCAAATTCTACAAATGCCGTATTTTCTTAAAACTGCGTGTGGTCTTCCACAAATCTTACAACGAGTGTATGCTCTTGTAGAATACTTAGGTGTACGCTGTTGCTTATTTATCATAGCTTTTTTTGCCATTTGTCAATCCTCCTTACTTAGCGAAAGGCAAACCCATTAGAGTTAATAACTCTTTTGCCTCTGCATCTGTTTGCGCTGTTGTAACAAAGCAAACATCGAAACCTCTAATCTTCTCAATTTTATCATAGCTGATTTCTGGGAAGATAAGTTGCTCTTTAACGCCCATATTGTAGTTACCTCTACCATCAAAAGAATTTGCTGGAATACCTTTAAAGTCTCTAACACGAGGTAGTGCAACAGATACAAACTTATCAAAGAACTCAAACATTCTTGTAGCTCTAAGAGTAACTTTAGCACCAACAGTCATACCTTCACGAACTTTAAAGTTAGCAACGCTCTTTTTAGCTTTTGTAACCATAGGAGCTTGACCTGTAATTTGCTTTAATTCGTCAAGAGCGATTTGAACGCTTTTAGCATTATCTTTAATATCGCCAAGACCCATATTAATAACTATTTTTTCTAGCTTAGGAACTTGATTAACGTTCTTATAGCCGAATTTTTTGATTAAAGCAGGAACTACAACACTTTCATAGTTAGCTTTAACTCTATTTTTAACTTGATTAGCCACTGTTTAATCCTCCATTATTCAGCTTTTTCAGCGTTTTCTGCCTCAGCAGTTTTCTTAGTAGTTGCTTTCTTAGTAGCAGTCTTCTTAGTAGCTTTCTTAACAGTCTTAGAAGCTTTTTGCTCTAAAGAAGCATTACATTTTTTGCAAAAACGGATTTTAACATCTTTTCCGTCAACATTTTCAACTCTATGTCCAGCTTTAGTTGCCTTACCGCACTCTGGGCAAATAATCATAACATTACTTGCATCGATAGGGGCTTCTTTCTTAACGATACCGCCCTTTTCTTGTGCGTTGCGAGGTTTAACGTAATTTGTAGCAATGTTAGCACCTTCTACTAAAACTCTGCCGTTTTGTACGTCAACTTTAGTAACTGAACCTGATTTACCTTTATCTTTACCAGCGATAATCATAACATTATCACCTTTTTTAACGTGTAAATTATTCATTACCTACCTCCAATTAAAGCACTTCTGGTGCAAGAGAAATAATTCTCATATAATCTTTATCACGAAGCTCACGAGCTATAGGTCCAAAGATACGAGTGCCTTTAGGTTGCTTTTGGTTATCAATGATAACTGCAGCATTGTCGTCAAATCTGATGTGAGTACCATCATTTCTTCTGATACCTTTCTTAGTTCTAACGATAACGGCTTTAACAACATCACCCTTTTTAACAACTCCACCTGGAGCAGCAGATTGAACACTTGCAACGATTACATCACCGATGTTACCATATCTACGGAATGAGCCACCAAGTACACGGATACATTTGATTTCCTTAGCACCAGTATTATCAGCGACATTCAATTTACTTTCTGGAATTATCATTTTGTACCTCCTTACTTAGCCTTTTCAATTATTTCAGCTAATCTGAAATGTTTATTTTTACTCATTGGACGAGTTTCGATAATAAGAACTTTATCGCCGATACCAGCAGCATTGTTCTCATCGTGTGCCATAAACTTCTTAGTTTTATTTACAGTTTTTCCATATAGAGGGTGCTTAACCTTTTGCATAACTGCAACAGTGATAGTCTTATCCATCTTGTCGCTAACAACTAAGCCAACTCTACTCTTTCTAAGATTTCTTTCCATTTACATATCCTCCAATTACTTAGCCTTTTTAGCAGATTTGCCTTGAGGCTCTGTTGAGATATTTAACTCTCTTTGACGAAGAACAGTCTTTACTCTAGCGATATCTTTCTTAACAAGGTTAAGTTGATTAGCATTTTCAAGTTGACCTGTGGCGTGCTTAAAACGAAGGTTAAACAACTCTTGTTTTAAAGAATCCAATTTTACTTCCAACTCTTTGTTTGTCATATCAAATAACTCTTTAGCCTTCATTAACACTCACCGCCTTCTTCTTTTTTAACGAATTTGCATTTAACAGGCAATTTATGACTTGCAAGCCTGAATGCCTCTCTTGCTACTTCCTCAGGTACGCCAGCCATTTCGAACATAACACGACCTGGTTTAACTACTGCAACCCAGTATTCTACTGAACCTTTACCAGAACCCATACGAGTTTCTGCAGGTTTTTTTGTGATAGGTTTGTGAGGGAATATGTTTATCCAAACTTTACCACCCCTCTTAACGTAACGTGTCATAGCGATACGGGCAGCCTCAATTTGATTTGAAGTAACCCAAGATGGCTCTAAACTAACTAAGCCATACTCGCCGTAAGCAACTTGGTTACCCTTGTTAGCGTTACCTTTCATTCTGCCACGATGAACACGTCTTCTTTTAACTCTCTTAGGCATTAACATTACGCTTTACCTCCTTCCTTTTTCAAACCACGACCAAGAATCTCGCCTTTGTAAATCCATACCTTAACACCGATAATACCAAATGTAGTATGAGCTTCAGCTGTAGCATAGTCGATATCAGCTCTTAAAGTCTGCAAAGGAATTGAACCCTCGTGATAACTTTCAGACCTAGCGATTTCAGCACCATCAAGTCTACCAGAACACATAGTTTTGATACCTTTAGCACCACTCTTCATAGCTCTTGAGATAGCTTGTTTCATAGTACGGCGGAAAGCCGCTCTCTTCTCTAGTTGTGCAGCAATACTTTCAGCAACCAATTGTGCGTCAATATCAGGACGATTGATTTCAAAAATATTGATGTTGATTTGTTTACCTGGAGCAATTTTCTTGATTTGCTCTTTCATTAGGTTAACACCCTCGCCACCTTTACCAATAAGTACGCCTGGCTTAGATGTATAAATATTTACCATAACGATATCTGCAGCACTTGAAAGTATTCTCTCAATAGTGATTTTGCTGATACCACTTGTAAAATATGTCTTTTTAATAAAGTTTCTAATTTTTTGGTCCTCAATCAAGTTAGCTGAGAAATTTTTCTTATCAGCATACCATTGAGCGTCCCAACCTTTAATGATACCTACTCTAAGTCCGTGTGGATTAACTTTTTGTCCCATTGGAATACCTCCTTACTCGATAACCGTATCTAAGATAACGGTGATATGGCTTGTACGCTTATTGATTCTGAAAGCTCTACCTTGTGCACGAGGTTGTACCCTCTTAAGGATTGGACCGCCATTTGCGTAACATTCTGCAATGTATAAATCATTCTTATTCATATTCAAGTTGTTTTCAGCATTTGCAGCAGCTGAATTTACAAGCTTGATAAGTGGCTCGCACGCAGCTTTTCTAGTATTCTTAAGAATAGCAATAGCCTCAACATAGCTTTTACCACGAATAACGTCAAGAACGATTCTAACCTTATCAGGAGAAATTCTAACATATTTTGCAACCGCTCTAGGACGCTTGTCAGCGTTTAAAGCACGATTTTCTGATTTAGTTTTAACTCTTGTTGCCATTATTATTACCTCCTAATTATCTGCCACCAGTAGTTTTACCGCCAGCGTGACCTTTAAAAGTTCTTGTTGGGGCAAACTCACCTAGTTTGCAACCTACCATATCCTCTGTGATATATACAGGAACATGTTTTCTGCCGTCATGAACTGCGATAGTGTGACCTACCATTTCAGGGAATATAGTTGATGACCTTGACCAAGTCTTGATTACAGTCTTTTTATTCTCATTGTTCATAGCAATTACTCTATTTATAAGCCTTTCTTCTACGAAAGGACCTTTTTTAATTGACCTACTCATTTTATATCCTCCAATTAGTTCGCACGCTTGATGATGAACTTATTAGTTCTATTCTTCTTCTTTCTAGTCTTGTAACCAAGAGCTGGTTTACCCCAAGGAGTAACTGGGCTTGGCATACCGATAGGTGACTTACCTTCACCACCACCGTGAGGGTGGTCACAAGGGTTCATTACAACACCACGGACAGTTGGCTTAACACCCATATGACGATGTCTACCAGCTTTACCGATGCTAACGATTTCGTGGTCTAGGTTACCAACTTGACCGATTGTTGCTCTGCAAGATAGTAATACATATCTCATTTCGCCAGATGGCAATCTTAAGATAGCATATTTACTTTCTTTTGCCATAAGTTGTGCTGCTTGACCTGCTGCTCTTGCGATTTGACCGCCTTTGCCAGGGTGCAACTCGATATTGTGCAATAAAGTACCTACTGGAATATTCTCGATTGGTAAGCAGTTACCAACTTTGATTTCTGCATTAGCACCATTCATAACCATATCGCCTTTGTTCAAACCAACAGGAGCTAAGATATAAGCTTTGCTACCATCTACATAATGTAGTAATGCGATGTTGGCTGTACGATTTGGGTCATATTGAATTTCAGCAACTTTTGCAGGAATATTATCTTTATTACGTTTGAAATCGATAATTCTGTATTTTTGTCTATTACCACCGCCGATATGTCTGACAGTGATTCTACCATTGTTATTTCTACCGCCTGATTTGCTTTGAGTTTCAAGCAAACTTCTCTCCGGTTTAGTGCTTGTGATTTCGTCAAAAGCAGAAACACTCATAAAACGACGGGCTGGAGAAGTTGGTTTAAATCTTTTAATAGCCATTATTAATTACCTCCGCTCTTAAGCCAAACTATCGAAGAACTCGATGCGTTTGCTATCTGCTGTAAGTTGAACATAAGCCTTTTTGAAAGATGGTGTTCTTCCTTCACTTCTGCCCATTCTTTTGATTTTGCCATCATAATTTACTGTATTAACTTTAGCAACTTTAACTCCAAAAATTTCTTCAACAGCTTTTTTGATTTGAGTTTTAGTTGCTCTAACGTCCACCTTAAAAGTGTACTTCATAGCTTCAATGCCTTCATAACTTTTTTCAGTTAAGATAGGGCTAATAATGATATCGTAAGCGTTCATTATGCGTACACCTCCTCAATTTTATTAACAGCATCTTTTGTCATAATGCAATTTGCATTTGCAACAACGTCATAAACATTAATTAATGATGCGTTGATTAGTGTTACATTTTCAATATTGCGGCAAGCTCTGATTACTAATTCGTCACGCTCACCAACAACCAAAAGTACTCTCTTTTCCATTTTAAGATTTTTAAGAATTGTTGCAATTTCTTTTGTCTTGCCGTTTTCAGCTTTGATTTCGTTGATAATAGTAATTTCATTATCACGAACTTTTTGAGACAATGCACTCTTTAGTGCAGCAACTTTCATCTTTTGATTTATCTTTTGACTGAAATCTCTTGGCTTTGGTGCAAATACTACACCACCCTTAATCCATTGTGGAGCACGAATGCTACCTTGTCTTGCTCTACCAGTACCTTTTTGTCTCCAAGGTTTGATACCACCACCACGAACTTCTGCTCTTGTCAAAGTACTCTTTGTACCTTGTCTTTTATTAGCTAGTTGAGCTACAACAACTTGATGGATAAGAGCCTCATTGTACTCTTGCTCAAAAACTGCACTATTTAATTCGATTGTGCCAACTTTTTTACCATTGGCATTTACAACTTTCATTTCCATTTTTAAGCCCTCCATTAACCTTTGCAAGATTGCT
>CAJTZR010000012.1 GCA_910584035.1 uncultured Christensenella sp.
TTTAAAGTATTTCAAGAATATCCAAATGGTGACTATAAAATGATAGATGTTAAAGACAAGCCTCAAAATACTGAAAGGAATAGACGAAAAAAGAATTATAAGTAATTGGCAAAAACTGAACAACTTTAGTATTTTTGATTTTAAAATAAATGCATAGGCATATCGCTTAAATTGTTAGTGTTTGAACTAGCACAATAACAATTGCATAAACGCAAAGGTAAATTTAATTTTAATACAATTTTTATGAATGAGGAAAATTACAGAACTTGCAATAAAGTTATAAGTAATTGCAATAAATAAAAAAGCAATAGTGTACTATTAGGAATTCAACTAGAAGAATAGTAATTATCTTATGACTTTATGGGTTCGTCATTTGGCAAAAAAATGGTGTTACTGATAATGAGTAATTTAAAATAATTCTACATTATGTAGATTAAAATGACTTTAAATAAATCGCAGTATATATTTATAAATATTGTATTAAGTATGTAATTATAAAGACTATATTATTAAATTACCCCAGTAAACTCAAGGAAAAATGGAATTTTATCAAATAAAATAAAAGGAGGCATATACGTTATGGAAAATAATACAAATATAATAAAATCTACAAAACGTAGATTGCCTCTTTTTAAGCTACACGCAAAAAAAGAACGAATTTGGGAGCTTGATTTTATACGAGGAATATGCGTACTTTTAATGATTTGGGACCATTTTATGTTTGATATAGTCGACATATTTGGTAATGCTTGGGTAATGGCAAATCCCGCTCATAATGGAATTTTGGAATTTGCTGAAAAGTATGAAAGCGGAATGTTAAGAGAAATTTTTCACCCAATAATATTTGATTTATTCTTTTTATTATGCGGTATATCGTGCAACCTTTCAAACAACAATCTTAAGCGAGGTATGCAAGCTTTATCCTTAGCGTTTATAATAACAGCAGTTACCTCTATGTTTGATATGACAATTAGGTTCGGCGTGTTACATATGCTTGCTTTTTCAATCTTGATTTATCACATAATAAGCAAAGTATGTGTAAATGATAAACGACTTATAAGTATGGTTTGTTTAATTGTCGCTGTGGTGATAATTAATGTTACCAATGTTTATTCTGCAAATCCACCAGACAAAATTGATACTGACCTAGCTTTTATAGCAGATTATTTAGGTGGTGCATATTATGATTCTGCAGATTATTTTCCATTGTTGCCTAATATTGCATATGTCTTATTAGGTGCAAGTATAGGCGGACTAGTTTATCGTGACCGAAAAACTGTTTTACCATTCCTAAATAAATATGGTTGGTATAAGCCAGTAAACTTTTTTGGCACAAAAGCATTGTTAATTTATGTAATACACCAACCAATAATAATATTTATCTTATCACTAATTAGTTATATATTTATAACTCCAGGCAACTTTGTATTTATTTAGCTATACCAAAGTTATTTACATTTACCCTACAAAAAGGCTAAGTCACCACAAGTTTTATTTACTCTTTGTACTAAATCACATAATTTGAGATGTAATGTATGCAAACTTATAATTAATTCTATAATAATAAAGCTATTTTGTGGGGGCACACGATAAGTAATATATAGTGCATTTTTACCAGCTAAGTTAATTTTAATTGTGTACTCTTATTTATTAAGTTAAATGTGATTGCGTACTTTAAATTTGAGTCCATTCAAATCTAGCGACACATAATTTTATTAAACACTAAAAATATTATAACTTTAATAAAGTTTTATAAAGCGAAATCTGCAAAGTTTATTTTGAAAAAATGTTATAAGAGTTATCTTGCAAAAACCACATATATTTAAACATTATGACTATTTTATTGAAATATCAAGATAAATAAAATGTTTTAAAATTTAAATACAAGACATATTATATACAATGTTTTTTTGTTAAAGTTAATTTATATAAACTATATATTTTGATTGTAAAAGGCGAACATTGAGTTCGCCTTTTAATAATAAATAAAAATGAATATACATTGTTTTTTTACAATAAATAACAATAATTCAACTTTAATATATTTGACCAACTTTAATATATTTGACATTTGAAAAATTATCTTTTATTTAATTAAATATTTACTTATTAATTCCTAAAATTAGCCACTAAATATACGCAAAGCACAAAATGGACATTTATGATACAAAATAAACACTTAAGTTATCTCTGACAAAGTTTTCTAAATAAAAAGTTCAATGTGAGATAATAATATAATTATTCTAATAATTTAAACTAAAAAAAATATAAAACAATTATTGTTGTTTTTGTTTAATGTTAAGTATTTGAAATTACAATTAAAATTATGCGTGCTAATGTTACAACTAATATATTGGTAAAGAAAAATCCAACAATTTTATATCACAAGCATAAAGTGTTTAGTCATTATTGATATAATAAAAAAAGAGCCAAGATTTATTAACAATCCCTGGACTCCAATTGCCCAACAACCATAATATCTTAGCTAGTTATTATTATAAGAAAATCAAATGCTTTTGTCAATAGTTTTTTAGAGTAAAGTTAAACCAATACAAAAAAAGAAATAATACCTAAAGAAAAATAAGAAATCTATATATTTACAAATGATTAAAATTACAAAATGATTAGGTTTTCACCTAATCATTTTTGTTTTATATCATATTATTTTATACTTTCTTTTTAACAAGCTATTATGTGATATTAAATACTATAAGTTCCTTATTATTTCAACTAATCTTTTATTTATAGTATTTTAATTAACAAACCTCATTAATAATATCACATTTAATTATGCCAAATAGCTTTTGTTATTTAATGCTAAAGCACTACCATATTACAATTTATTAATTGCTTATTTTTTTGTTGTTTTAGCCTTTGCTGGTGTTGCAGTTTTTGTAGTTGAGGCTGTCTTTGTAGCTGTTGTCTTAGCAGTTGTTGCTGTTTTAGTTACAACTGGTTTTGCAGTTGTAGTTTTAGCTTTTTTAACTTTTACTGGTGTCAAAGTCCAAATTCTGTCAGCATACTCAATAATTGACCTATCTGATGAGAAGAATCCGCTCTTAGCAACGTTAACCAAAGACATTCTATTCCAACGTTCCTCATCACCATAAGCTTTATCTAATGCATCTTGTGCATCAACATAGCTTTGGAAATCTGCAAGGCACATATAAGGGTCTCTAGTTGTTAAAATATGAGCAATCTCGTTAAATTTAACACCACCAATACCATCATTTAACATATCAATTACACGCTTAATTCTGTAATTTTCGTTGTAATATCTTGATGGTTGATATCCGTCTTTATATAATTTAGCAACTTCATTTTCACGCAAACCGAAAATAAAGATATTTTCGTCACCTACATTTTCGTGAATCTCTACGTTTGCTCCGTCCATTGTACCCATTGTAACAGCACCATTTATCATAAATTTCATATTACCAGTACCAGATGCTTCTTTACCAGCAATAGAGATTTGCTCACTAACGTCTGACGCTGGCATAACGATTTCAGCCAAGCTTACACGATAGTTTTCCAAGAATACAACTTTGATTTTACCATTGATATCTAGGTCATTGTTAATTTGCTCACCTAACATACAAATCAAACGAATGATTGATTTTGCTGTATAGTAGCTTGGAGCAGCTTTTGCACCAAAAATAAAGGTACGTGGGTGTATATCCAACTTAGGATTTTCCTTTAATCTAATATACAAATCAATAATATGCATACAATTTAACAATTGTCTCTTATACTCGTGCAATCTCTTAACTTGTACGTCAAAGATACTATCAACATTAACTTCAATACCATTATTTTCTTTAATGTAAGCGGCAAGTCTTTCCTTATTTGCTCTTTTGATTTTAGCAAACTCGCTAAGCACTTTTTTATCGCCTTTAAACTTAATTAAATCGCTAAGCTTGTTGCTATCTTTCAAGAAATCATCACCAATTAAAGATACAATATATTTAGTTAGTAATGGGTTTGACAAAGCAAGCCATCTTCTATAAGTAATACCATTTGTTACATTTGTAAACTTTTTAGGTTGCATTTTATAATAATCGTTAAATACATCTTGTTTTAACAAGTCACTATGCAAAGCACTAACACCATTTATTGTGTGAGATGCAGCCAAACACAAGTTAGCCATTCTTACTTGACCATTTTGTAAAATTGCGTTATTAGCAACTTTATTCCAATCGTTAGGATAGAAATCCCACAAATCTGCACAAAATCTTTTATTAATTTCAGCAACGATTTGATGAATACGTGGTAAAAGCATTGCAAACAAGCTTTCTGGCCATTTTTCAAGAGCTTCAGCCATAACTGTATGGTTTGTATAGCTCATTGTTCCGCAAACTATCTTCCAAGCATCGTCCCAACTATAACCATAAGTATCAAGCAATAATCTCATAAGTTCTGGAATACACAAAGTTGGGTGTGTATCGTTGATATGGATAGAAACTTTATCTGCAAAGTTATCCAAAGTACCATAATCATTCAAATGCTTTTTGATGATTGATTGAATTGATGCAGAAACAAAGAAGTATTGTTGTTTTAATCTTAGTGATTTACCCTCAATGTGGTCATCAGCTGGATATAAAACTTTGCTTATAGATTCTGCAAGTGATTTATTGTATAAAGCTTTGATATAATCACCTCTTGAGAAAGCTTGCATATCAAAATCCATAGATGCTTTAGCATCCCACAATCTCAATGTATTCACAGCATCTGTATGATAACCGCTGACATTCATATCATATGGAATGGCAAGTACTGTATCTGCATTTTTAAGTTCTACTACCATTTTGTTATCGTGCCAATGTTGTACAACTTCGCCACCAAAAGTAACTGGGAATATATCATCCTCACGAGGTGCAAGCCATACAGCACCATCTTTTAGCCACTCGTCTGGCAATTCCATTTGCCAACCATCAGCCATTTTTTGTTTAAAAATACCAAACTCGTATTTGATAGAAAATCCGCTTGCTGGATAACTTAAATTTGTAAGTGATTCCATATAAGCAGCGGCAAGTCTACCTAAACCACCATTACCAAGACCAGCGTCTGGCTCAATCTCGCACAAATCGTCAACAGTGCAACCATATTTTTTACAAGCATCATTAACCATATCAGTAATGCCAAGGTTGAACAAATGGTTCTTTAATGATTTGCCTAGCAAAAACTCCATTGACATATAATAAACGTGCTTAGCCTCTTGTTCTGCACAAGACTTTTTAAAAGCAAGTCTTTTTTCTGTCAAAATGTCTTTAACTGCACTTGCAATAATCTTGTAAAGTTGATTGCGGTTACAATCTTCAATTTTTCTACCAAACATTATGGTAGCCAAACCTTCAATTTTTTTACCAAATTCTTCTGTTGTTATCATATTACTCCTTGACAAATCGCAGAAAGACCATATTAGTCTTTCACACGATATAAAAAAATTATTAACAAATTAATTTTGGCATACTTAATTTTAACTAATAAGCTTTGCCAAAGTATATTAAATATGGATAATTCTTAAATGAATTAGCATATATCTTTTTCTATTATATGACAAATTTAAATAATAAGCAACTAAAAAGCAATGTAAAAATAATTTTTTACAATTGCTTTTTATTATTTAATTTTCCAAAAAGCGGATAAATTACAATTGCTTATAATTGAATTAAAGCCTATTATACAATTCCAAATACTTGCTAGCAGATGCTTTCCAAGAGAAATCTGCAGACATTGCATTTGCAATAATTGAATACCATTCTCTCTTGTTATGGTAAGTGCCAATTGCTCTATAAATAGCATCACACATATCATCTGCGTTAAAGCTGTAAAATGTAAATCCATTGCCAGTAAGTTCCTGAGGATTAAAACCAATAACTGTATCGTTCAAACCACCAGTACGTCTTACAATAGGAATAGTACCATATCTCATAGCAATCATTTGACTTAAGCCACAAGGCTCAAACTTAGATGGCATTAGGAACATATCACTACCAGCATAAATCTTGTTCGCAATATCTGTTGAGAAATTTATTATTACCTTAAGTTTGCCATAATATCTGCCTTCAAGTTCTTGCAATTTACTCTCATACTTCCAATCGCCTTTACCAAGAATGATAATTTGCAAATCACTTTGCATTAATTGGTCAATTCTAGCGACAAGCAAATCAACACCTTTTTGTTCAGTCAATCTTGTAACCATACCAATAAGTGGTGTATTGCTGTTAAAGTTCATATCAAACATCTTCAAAAGCTCTTGCTTATTAACTTGTTTATCCTCAATTGTAGTGAAATCAAAATTCTTAAATAATGCTTTATCAGTTGCTGGATTATACAAATCGGTATCAATACCATTTACAATACCAGTTAACTTGTAACCTCTTTGTCTTAAGATATTATCAAGTCCATATGCATAATATCTATCCATAATCTCATTTGCATAAGATGGAGATACTGTTGTAACGCTATTACTAGATTCAATAGCACCTTTCATAAAGTTAGTGCATTTTGCATATTTAACTAAACTATGTCTATCCTCTGGCAAGCCCAAAATATCAGTAATCAAATCTTCGCCATATTTACCTTGGAACTCAATATTATGAATAGTAAATACAGTTTTAATATTTTGATATTCTGGAATACCTCTGTAGAAGCAGTCCAAAAATACTGGAGCTAAAGCGGTGTGCCAGTCATTAGCGTGAATAACATCTGGATAAAAATCAATCAATCTCAATGCTTCTAGGCACGCTTTTGAGAAGAATGCGAACCTCTCTGCATCATCAAAATGACCATAAATACCATTACGTTTAAAGTAGTATTCGTTATCTACAAAGTAATAAGTCACACCATTGTAGTTATATGAGAATAAACCGCAATATTGATAACGCCAAGCAAGTGTTACATATACACTGCCAATATATTTCATAGCGTTTTTAAAGTCTTGAGGTATATCCATATACAATGGTAAAATTACTCTTGCATCTGCACCAAGTGCATTTAGAGTTGCTGGCAATGCCCCCGCAACGTCACCCAAACCACCAGTTCTTATAAATGGTGCGGATTCACCAGCTAAAAACAAAATCTTTTTCTTTGGAGCAGTCTCAGCCTTTACAACTTTCTCTGTTTTTTCAGTTTTAGCAACTTGTTCACTCTTGGCTACCTTTTCTGTTTTCGCAACCTTTTCAGTCTTAACTGCTTTTTCCTCTTTTACAGCTGTCTCAGTTGTAGCAACATCAGCTTTTGCTACCTTAGATTTACTTTCACTAACTTTAGTTTTAGGCTTAGCTTCTGCCTTGACTTCAGTAGTTTTTGCCTTAGGTTTTGTATCAGCCTTTGCTTTAGCCTCAGTTTTTGTAGGCTCTGCAGTAGCTTTTGTTGCCTTTGGCTTTGTTTCAACCTTTATTTCCTCTGCCTTTTTAGCTTCATTTTTACCTTTTGAAGTAGTTTTATTTTGAGTACCCATTTACTCGCCCCCTTTACAAATTAAACTGTCTTTCCCTTTGCGATTACAACTGGATATGTATCATAACCAGCAATACGCCTATCCTCAGTGATAACTACATTTTTATCTGTGATAGTATAACTTAACTCTGCATTTTTTTGTATTATGCCGTGTTCCATAACAATACTATTACGTATTACAGCACCTTCCTCTACCACTACACCACGGAATAGAATACTATTTTCCACTGTACCATTAATATCGCAACCATCAGCAATCAAGCTGTTTTTAACAGTAGATTTTTCCCTATAAATGGTTGGAACACTATCCTTTGTTTTAGTATAAATTTTACCTGCACGATAGAATAAGTCATTTCTAACTTTGCTATCAAGCATTTTCATATTTTCACCATAGTAAGACTGAATATCGTCAATAATTGCAGAATAGCCACTATGTAAATATGCATAAATTTTAAGTTTATCAAGATTTTGTTGCAATGTATGACGCTCAAAATTCATATGACCTTGCTCATAACCAATTTGTATCATATTTACAAGAAAATCTTTTTTCATCAAATAAATGTTTAAAGAGATTTGAGATATTTCATCTGATTTACTATTCTTTATAAGCATTTCCTTAACAAAATTATCTTTATCACATTCCACAATAACTCTTGTACAATTATTTGGTTTTGCCATATGTGTAACCATTGTAATATCCGCACCAGATTTGATATGAGCATTATAAACTTCTTCATAGTCAATATTTGCTGCGATATTACTATTAGTTAAAACAATGTAGTCCTCTTTTGCGTTTGTGATATAGTCAAGAATGCCGTGTAAAGCTTCTATTTTACCTCTGTAAATATTTCTACTTATATTAGAAACATATGGAGGGAATACTGCAATACCGCTATTTTTTCTATTCAAGTCCCAATCACGACCCATACGAATATGGTCCATAAGTGAAGAATAGTTTGATTTAGTTACTATACCAATAGTAGTAATATTGCTGTTAACAAGATTAGATAATGTAAAGTCAATAACTCTGTATCTGCCACAGAAAGGCAAGGATGCAGTAGTTCTGTGAATTGTTAATTCATTCAACTTTTCCTCAGCATTATCACTTGCAAATACTACACTCATTATGTTATTATTCATACTTCACCTCCGTCAATCATTGCATTAACTGGCACTTTTGAATCTGGTTGTACAATAGCGTTAGGACCTACTACTGTAATTTGCCATTCCCCAGCAACTGGAGCTGACTGCGACTCTCCAACCACAGCACCGCTACCAATAATAGCATCCGCACCAATTATTGAGTATTTAACCACGGCATTGTCTTGAATTATAACACCTGGCATAATTGTGCACCCCTCAACAATTGCATTTTCGCCAATCACAACTGATGGTGAAATAATAGAGTTTGTAACAGACCCAGAAATTGAACAACCCTCTGTAATCAAGCTGTTTTTAATAACAGCACGTTCACCAGTAAAATGAGGTGGTTCAGCAGTTGACCTAGCATAAATTTTCCATTTATCGTCATTTAAAACTAAGCCACTCTTTGTATTTAGCAAATCCATATTTGCTTCCCAAAGGCTTGAGATTGTTCCAACATCTTTCCAATATCCTTTAAACTCATAAGCAAATAATCTTTCGCCCGCATTTAACATATTTGGAATAATGTTTTTACCAAAGTCATTTTCAGACTTTTTGTCGTTCTCATCATCAACCAAGTACTTTTTAAGTTTTTCCCAAGTAAAGATATAAATACCCATTGAAGCGTTAGTACTCTTTGGTTTTTTAGGTTTTTCCTCAAACTCATAAACACTGCCGTCTGGGTTAGTGTTCATAATACCAAACCTTGAAGCCTCTTCCTTAGGCACATCAATAACAGCTATTGTACAATCAGCATTACGCTTTTTATGTGCAGCTAACATTTCGGAATAGTCCATTTTGTAAATATGGTCACCAGATAAAATCAATACATATTCTGGCATAAATTTATCAATAAATGCAATATTTTGATAAATTGCATTTGCAGTGCCTTTATACCATTCACCAGACTTACCTCTCATATAAGGTGGCAAAACGTAAACACCACCATTTAATCTGTCCAAATCCCAAGGTTGTCCATTTCCAATGTATTGGTTCAAATCAAAAGGTTGATATTGAGTCAACACACCAATAGTATCAATACCCGAATTTATACAATTAGATAGCGGAAAATCTATAATTCTATATTTACCGCCAAAAGGCACAGCTGGCTTTGCAGTATCTTTTGTCAAAACACCTAGTCTAGTACCTTGACCACCTGCAAGTAACATTGCAACACATTCCTTATTATTGTGTAACATTAAACCCCCTCCTACTCTTTACATTTTAAAAACATAACACTATTAGGTTCAATTTCAAGTGTAATGTGATATTCTTGTCCGTGTAGTCCACCTTTCTTTGCTTTATAAGACTTGTTTTTAATCTTATGACCACCAAACTTTTCAAGCGAACTATCAAGTTTCACGCTGTAACTACCATTCTTTGGTACGCCCATATCATATTTTTCTCTTTTAACTGGTGAGAAGTTCACAACAACAACAGTAAATTTCCCGTCCTTTGCATATCTAACAAACGATACAATATTTTGAACATTATCATCAACAACAAGCCACTTAAAGCCGTCATAACTACAATCTTGTTCGTACATTTCTTTATTTTCAAGATAATACTTATTTAACACTTGAACAAAATCTTGCAATTGTTTATGTTTGTCATATTCAAGCAACAACCAGTCCAAACCTTGTTTATAATTCCACTCTATAAATTGTCCAAACTCATTACCCATAAATGATAATTTTTTACCAGGATGTCCAATCATATATCCATAAAATGCTTTTAATTCCTCAAACTTATCGTCATAGTATAATGGCATTTTACCAATCATACTACATTTGCCGTGTACAACCTCATCGTGTGACAAAGGCAAAATATAATTTTCTGAATAAGCATATGTGATAGAATAAGTAACTTTATTATGATTATCTTTTCTAAAGAACGGGTCAAGTGATGCGTAACTTAACATATCATTCATCCAACCCATATTCCATTTATAGCTAAAACCAAGTCCGCCGTCCTCTGTAGGTTTAGTCACCATAGGGAAAGCTGTAGACTCTTCCGCTACCATTATAGCACCCTTGTGAATAGTCAAACAAGTTTTGTTCAAATCTTTCAAAAAGTCGATTGCTTCCAAATTATAGTTACCGCCAAAGCAGTTTGGTCGCCATTCGCCATTTCTTCTGCCATAGTCAAGATACAACATACTTGCTACCGCATCAACTCTTATTCCGTCAATATGATACTCGCTTAGCCAATACATTGCAGAAGATATCAAGAATGATTTTACCTCATTTTTGCTGTAGTCGAATATCCTTGTCCCCCATTCCTTATGCTCACATTTTAGCTCGTCTGAATACTCATAAAGCCTTGTTCCGTCAAATTCCATTAAGCCGTGTTCGTCTTTTGGAAAATGTGCAACAACCCAGTCAAGAATAACACTTATCCCTGCCTTATGACATTTATCAATAAAGTACATAAAGTCCTTTGGCAAGCCGTATCTTGAAGTTGGTGCAAAAAATCCCGTTGCTTGATAACCCCAAGACCCGTCAAACGGATATTCCGTCATAGGTAAAAGCTCAATATGAGTATAACCCATTTTTTTAACATATGGTATCAATTCCCTTGCCATATCCCTATAACTATAATAATTGCCGTCTGGATATTGCTTCCAAGAACCAAAATGTAATTCATATACATTTATAGGTTTATCAAAAGTACTTGAATTGTCACGATTTGTTATCCATTCCTCATCTGTCCAATTGTACTTGTCAAGTTCGTAAACTTTAGAAGCATTTTGAGGTGCAGTTTCTGCGTGTACCGCATAAGGGTCACACTTTAAAACTTTACTGCCGTCTTTTTTGAAAATACAAAGCTTATAAGCATCATATTTTTGAGGTTTTGCAGTAACACATTCCCATATTCCATCAGATATTAATTCAAACTTGTCCACACCCGATTGCCAATGATTAAAATCTCCTACTAGGTGCACTGCCAAAGCGTTTGGTGCCCAAACACGAAACACCCAATTTTTTCCTTCCTTATGAGGGCTGAAAAATTTATAAGATTGATAATTTTTGCCTTCGTGGTACAAATAAATAGGCAAATCGTTTTGCGTATTATTCATATACCCCCCTTTATCTATTTATTGTATATATTTTAACACATTTTACCATATTCGTCAATACCCAATTTGTGAAAAAAGGCATTTTTCTGTAGATTTTATTAGATTTCATCATTAGTGCAATTTAAAACTTGTCGCTATTACATAATGATAGCATATTACTTTTATTTTCCTTTAGATAATTCACTAAACTTTTCTGCCTTGCGAATCTAAATATTTAGTAGCTTCGCAAATTAATAAATAATTAGCTCATTCAAAAATAAGTCAGCTCAAACACATAAAATATCACTAATATTAAGACTAAAGAATTCAAATTAAGTTTGCAATTTCTTTTATAACCATTACTATTATCCTAATATAAAACTATTCAAGGCAACTATTAGATTAATGTTTGCTTTTAATAATTATGGACTAGGCAAAAAGATAACATTTTGTTAAACTGCAATTTTCCAATATATTTACAAACCAAATAAAAATACAAAATACTGCTTGTTTTTTTACCTTAATCTATATTAATCTTTACATTTATTTAAATTAATTTTCAAACATACAGACCTTTCATTTATATAGATTTCCCACTTGTTAATAAGTTTTTCAAACCACTATTTTACTATCATAGATGTCTCTAATTTTAAAGATAAATTACCAATTTTTACAACAATTTAATTTGTCTTTTTATAATTTAGTACCGATTTTTGATAGTTTTATTCAAAAAAGTGACGACAAAGCGTCACCTTTTTAAATAATGTAAGACTTACTCAAAGTAAACTCAAAGAGATTTATTATGCTAAACTTTTATAGCAATACACAAAGCACTCCGCCCTTGCCTTCGTTGACAATTCTGCAAACAGTTTTACGCATTTTATTTTGAGCATCAGCTGGCATATTGTACATTTTTTGAGATAAGCCGTCTTTTGCAATATCACACAATTTTTTACCAAACATATTTGTTTGCCAAATCTCGTCCAAGTTTTCCTTATACTCACCCTCTAGATAATTTACCATTTCTTGTGCACTTGCACCAGTAGCAATTATAGGATTAACACTTGTTTTAATATCAACTTTCATAATATGCAAGCAACTACATTCTGCAGTCATTTTAATATTCTTTTTATTGCCGTTAACTTCAAACTCTGGAGTGTTATAGCAAATTTCGCTTTCATTTGGAACAACAACACCATAGCCAAATTGCTCTACTGACTCAAGTGCCTTATCCATTTTGCTTGATATTTTAATTGCACGACTTGCATTCTTGATATAACCAAACAATGCAGATTCGTCTTTAACATCAACGCCACAGCAGTCACTCAAAACTTGATAAAATAACTCCTCTTTTGGCATAATGTTAATAGCAATACTACCATCATCAAAATGTACATTTATGTTATCTACATTATTAAAATCTGTATCATTATCAAAGATATCTTTTAATTTTGCATAGTCACACATTTTGTTAACATTAACAATTTTATCTGCAATCGCACCCATTACTTTGCTTATAAGCTCGCTGTCAAATGAAAGCATTTGCATCCATTTAGGCAAATTTACTCCAATCATTCTAAGTGGAAACTCACCTAAAATACAGCCAAGCAATTCTTGAATATCACTTACTAACATTTTGCTTACATTCTTTGCAACAACAGTTACACCATACTTGCTAGACATATCACTTACAAGCTTTTGAGTATCTGCTGATTCTGGATTTTTAGTATTAAGCAAAATGATAAATGGTTTATTTGTGCGTACCATATCTGCAATAATACGCTCCTCTGATTGCTCATAATCTCCACGTGCAAATTCAGTAATGCTACCATCAGTAGTAACAACAATGCCAATAGTTGAGTGGTCACACATTACCTTTTTAGTGCCAATCTCGCCCGCTTCTGCAAACGGAATCTCGTGAGCAAACCAAGGTGAATTTACCATTCTGTCTTGATTTTCTACGCCATTAACCATATATCCAACGCAGTCAATCAATCTTATATTAACATTAAGATTATCTGCCAAATCTACCTTAACCCCTTTGTCAGGCACAAATTGTGGTTGAGAAGTCATAACTGCCTTACCAGTTGCAGATTGTGGCAATTCATCCACAACTCTTGACTTTTCATTCTCGTCTTCTAATTTTGGCAAAACAAGCTCATCCATAAATTTCTTAATAAATGTTGACTTACCACTTCTTACTGGTCCAACTACTCCGATATAAATATCGCCATTTGTTCTTTTTGCAATGTCTTGATAAATAGTTACGCTATCCATTCTCTATCCTCCAAACCTTTATCATTATAGAATATTGCGTACTTATTCCAATTATGCAAACAAATTTTATTTTTTACAAAAAAATTTTCAAACTACTTAATTTAATGGTAAAAAACTAATTTAAATAAAAGATAGACCTGTGCTTTATACACTTTATAATCTATTTTGTTGCTTTTTGTGTTTTTTAATGATATAATTAAGTCAATAATTATTTAGAGGCAAATGATGAAAAAATTAACTTACAGCCAAAAAAGACAAATTGTTTTATCCGCTATTGCAGTTATTTCAATAATAATTGTAGTACTAGGCTGTGCTTTTTTAATTTATTCTATATATGGACAAGCACTTTTCTCTGCAAAAAGTATTCAACTAAAAAAAGCTGAGGAATATGCGGAACTTACAAGTTCAACGCCAAAAGACGGAGTTGTATTTGTTGGTGACAGCATTTTTGAATTATATAAATTAAATAAATACTACAAAGGCAAAGATTATATAAATCGTGGCATATCAAGCAATAAATCTGCAGATGTTTTAGCAAGGCTTCAATCAAATGTAATAGACTTAGAGCCTAAAATGGTAATTATTCACGTTGGAACAAATGACATTGGTCATTTTGTCAGTGATGAAGATTATTTATATAATATGTCTAAAATAATAGACACAATTCAAACACAACTACCTGAATGTAAAATCTTGATTGATTCTATTTATCCAACTAAAAGACTAAACAATTACAATTCAATCAATCTTACAAAAACTCGTGACAATAAAAAAATTAGGAATGTTAATGAAAAATTAAAAAATCTTTGTGTAGTTAAAAATGTAAAATATATCAACACTCATAACAAATTACTTAGTGGTGAGGAACTGCATAGAGATTATACCATTGACGGACTACATTTAAATGACTTAGGTTATAAAGTTGCAAGCAATGAAATTACAAAAGAAATCAATCAAATACTAATAGATTAAAATATTTTATTATTAAATTATATATATTATTAATTAATAGTTAAAAGTTTTGTTTATCACAATTAACTAATAAATTCGCCAAAAATTATTAACTTACTATTTGTTATTTAGAAACTTGATATTAAGCAAATTATTATATCAAATGAATTGTATACACATTTGCTTAATACATTGTAATTTAAAATCAATGCAAATATATAACACTTTACTGCGTACTGAAATATCAATAAGAACTGATATACATAAAAGTTGGCAAAACATTAATAAAGATTTTTTAATTTAAACATATTAATTAAACTGGCATAAACGTTATAGAGCAAATAAAAGGCTTAAGATAAAGCAGTGCGTGGCTTTAATTGACAACAAAAAAAGTTTGAGTAAACTCAAACTTTTCTTTTTTTATTATAGATATATTAATTAACCAATAAATTATAATAAATTAATTAACTTTAAAATGATAAATTAATTAAAGATAAATTAATTAAATAAGTATTTATAATAAATTAATTCAATACTAAAATTATTAATATATTTTTTAACAACTACTATATAGATATATTATTTAAACGCCAATTTGTTTTAGTAATTTTACCATTTGACGTGGGTCACTACTATAATAGTCTGCACCAATCTCTTTTGCGACATTTTCATTAAGCACTGCACCACCAACAAAAATAACAATATTCTTATCCACACTGCGAACTGCTTTAATTGTGCGTTCCATATTTTTAACCGTGGTAGTCATTAATGCAGATAGTCCCAAAACTTTTGGTTTATGTTCCAAAACACTTTCTACAACTTTCTCAACTTTAACATCTCTACCTAAATCAATTATATTATATCCATAATTTTGCAAAACTGTTTTTACAATATTCTTTCCTATATCATGAACATCACCCTCAACTGTTGCAAGCAAAACTTTCGCCCCATTCATTTCGCTATTATCACCTAGTGACAATTTGATAATATCACAAACACTTTTTGCTGCCTCTGCAGAACTGATAAGTTGCGGTAAAAACAACTTTCCACTTTCATACAAATCACCAACAATGTCCAACGCAGGGATAACTTGTCCCTCAATAATATCAAGCCCATTTTGAGTTTGCAACAACCTTTTAACTTTTTGTTCCGCCTTACTCTTAAGTGACTTTATAATGCAATCTTTTAAATCACAATCAACTTCAGTATTTGCAGTTGTAGTTTCTACATTTGCATAATTTTCAATATACTTAGTACCTTTAACATCCGCACCACTAATCAAATTGTACACTCTAAAGCTTTGCATCATTTCCGCAATGTTAGGATTGATTATTGCTAAGTCCAAACCAAAACTCAATGCCATAGTTAAAAAGTGACTATTAACAATTGTCCTTTGTGGCAAACCAAAAGATATATTAGATACGCCAAGCACTGTTTTTACGCCTAACTTTTGTTTTACAATTGCAACCGCCTTCAATGTTTTCATAGCTTGTTCTTGCTCTGCACCTACCGTTAAAGTCAAACAATCAATTATTAAATCTTCCTTTTTAATACCGATTTTCGTTGCTTTTTCAACAATCTTTTCAGCAATTTGCAATCTTTTTTCTACACTATCTGGCACACCATTTTTATCAAGAGTAAGTCCTAAAACCATTGCACCATATTTTTTTGCAACTGGCAAAATTTTGTCAAGGACTTCGTCATCACCATTAACGGAATTTATAATCACTTTACCATTTGCATATCTTACGCCAGCCTCAACAGCTTTTGGGTCGCTACTATCAATTTGCAAAGGCAAATCAACTACACCTTGCACAACTTTAACGGCAAGTTTCATCATTTCCGCCTCATCAATATTAGGTACGCCCATATTAATATCAAGTATATCTGCTCCAGCTTGATATTGCTCCACAGCTTGGCTTTCAAAATATCCAATATCTCTATCATTAATTGCTTGTCTCATTAATTTTTTACCAGTAGGATTGATTCTCTCGCCAATTATCTTTGGACTATCAAGTTCCAAATATCTAGTGCCACTAGCAAGACAAGAGCATTTTTTAACTTCTCTTTTTACAATTTGACAGCCATTAATCTTTTTCTTAAGTTCTGCAATATATCTTTCATCAGTACCGCAACAACCACCAACTAAGGCTACACCTTGTTTAACAAATTTAGTCATAACCTCGGCAAACTCTTCCGCAGTTACATCATACTCGGTTTTTCCATTACGTATAACTGGTAAACCAGCGTTTGGTTTTAACATAATAGGCAAACTGCACTTATTAACCAATACATCAACAATACCATCCAATTGTTTTGGTCCAAGTGAACAATTCGCACCTAACGCATCAACTCCAAGTCCCTCCATTGTTGCAATCATAGCTTCAATAGGAGTTCCAGCAAAAGTTCTTTTGTTTTGGTCAAAACTCATAGAGCAAATTACTGGTTTATTGCTATTTTCTTTAACTGCAAGCACCGCTGCTTTTAGCTCATACAAATCGCTCATTGTTTCAATAACAAATAAATCAACGCTATCATTTGCAATACAAACAACTTCCTTAAAAGTTTCGTAAGCAGTATCAAAAGTCACACTACCAATCGGCTCAAGCAATTCGCCAATACTGCCCATATCCAAAGCTACATATCCGTGCCCAACCTCTTTTGTTGCATCTCTTGCAATCTTTATAGCACTTTCTATTACCTCTTTATAAGGATAATTTTTCATCTTTATTGCATTTGCACCAAATGTATTTGTATAAATAATATCCGCACCCGCTTTTAAGTATTTGATATGAATATCATACACAATTTTAGGGTCAGTCAAATTTAACATTTCAGGCTTACCACCCACTTTTAGTCCCGATTTTTGAAGCATTGTTCCCATTGCTCCATCTAAAACCAAAACTTTTTTACCAAATAAATCTACCATATATTATCCTCATAAATTAAAAACTTTTTGCCTTGCTACACTTAACTTTACAATTGCCTTTTTGTGGGCAACTTAAACAAATATTACTAAACAATTGCTGTTTATTTGAAAAACCTATAAACGCCGTAATAGACTTAAGTGGTGACATAAGGTAATTATCATTTACACTTATTCCAAGAAATTTATCCGCACCTAAACTTGTTATCAAATGTTTTTGCAATTTAATATCTAAATCACCATATCCAGCACTAAACCTCATAGTTGCATACTTGTCACTAAATTGCAATCGCAATTCCTCTTCCAAGCTATCCATTACACTCTCAACATACACGCTTGCAACTGCATCCATTACAACCGACCTTTTCATATCCACTTTGCTATAAAAATCTATCTTTCTATCAACAGAAATTCCAAGAGTTACAGCCATAGTCGCAATTTGCTCACATTCGCAAAATAAATTGTTAATGTCATTACTTATTAGCGATATGCCTAAATCATTCAAGTAATAAAAACCATCTTTTTTTTGACAATCACTTACAACACACATTTTTTTTGGTGTACAAAAAGTTAAAAGTTCGTTAAAAACATCATCAATCAAGCTATCAAATTCGCAATCGACAGCTTTATAATTAAGATATTTTTTAACTAAACTTTTATCAATTTTCATAAAACCTCAAACCAAAAATTATTAATTATCTGCAATATTTTTTGTTTTTAATTATTACTTATAAACTAATTATATTTTTCTTCAATCAATTGTTTATGCTTTCTTCTTGCAGTATTATTATCTTTTCTCAATTCATAGAAACTTGCTTGTTTCCATAAGATATAATTAATTTTTTATGCCATATGTAAAATATAATTAAGCAAGAATACTTAATATGTAAGCAACCCTTTTACGCAATTAAATATCCTTACTGCGACAGCTGGGTTATTCATAGTATACAAATGGATACCGCTAATATCACTAGATAATAATTCTACTATCTGCTCAACCGCAAAGCTTGTACCCGCATCAAACATTGCCGTATCATTTTGACCATATTTTGCAATAAGTCTTGTAAGTTCTTTTGGCATACTTGCACCAGATAAGGAAATTATCCTCTCAATTTGTCTAGTGTTGGTGATTGGCATAATACCAGCTTGTATAGGCACCTCAATACCAGCAATGTCTGCCAAATCACGGAATCTATAAAATTCCTCATTGTCAAAAAACATTTGAGTAATTAGTCCACTTACACCGCTATCAACTTTTTTCTTAAGGTTGATAATATCTTGCTTTTGTGACGGACTTTCATTATGTCCAGCAGGATAACACGCTGCAAGCACATTAAATTTATCTCCCATTTTAGACTTAATATAGTAAATCAAATCACTAGCGTGTTCAAAATCACCTTTTTGAGTTACATTAGGATTTTTATCACCACGCAAAGCCAAAATATCTTTTACACCTATTTTATTTAAAGAATGCAAAATCTCATCAATCTCTTCTTTCTTTGAACCAACACAAGTTAAATGTGCTACTGGCTTACTTTTGCCATTATCAGCAATTAGCTTGCACACCTCTACCGTCCTGTTATCCTTTGCAGTGCCGCCAGCACCATAAGTCACGCTAACAAAATCTGGCTTTAAATCTAATAACGAATCAGTAACTTCTTTTATCCTTTCAAAACTTGTACTTTGTTTAGGCGGAAACACCTCAAAAGAAAAAATATGACGCCTACAATTACTCTCATTTAACATACAACACCTATCCTTACTAATGCAAAATATATATCATTAGTTTTTTACCTTTTTATATTAACACAAAAGCTACTAATTTGCAATTAAATAATAAATATTTATAATTTAGCATTATCACAATTTCAAATACTTACACGTAATTTTGCTAATACTTTTTTAAATAGTGGTTCGCACTTTCTGTAAAAATTCTTATATGCATTACAATATTCAATACTTAGCTTTTCCCTCTTACAACCTCCACCTCGGCAAATTTTAAAGAATTCACAACTTTTGCATTTTTCCTTTATTGCATAAGACTCTTTTAAAAAGTTAATTGCCTTTTCACTCATACAAATCGCACGAAAATCGGTATTATTTATATTTCCAAGCAACCACTCGTCTGTACAATAAAAGTCACAAGGATATATATTACCATTGCCCTCAATCACAAATTGTCTTGAACAAGCACCATTCATACCGCATTGACTTGCACTGCTACCTCCAAAAAGCCTAACCAAATTATCCATACTACGTATACTTATGTAATTATCATTTAAAAAATCTTTTGCAAACATTTTAAAAAGCTTAATCAAATAATTTTGATATTGCAATTCTGTCATATATAATTCGCTTTCCTCAGTACTGCCAAATGGCTTTAGACAAGGTATAAATTGTAAAAATCTATAGCCTTTGGACTTAAAATAGTTATAAATACTTTCCACATTATCCGCAAAATATCCAGTAACAACGCTTAAAATATTGTAGTCAACATTGCTTTTTTCCAATATTTTAATTCCCTTTTCAATACTGGCAAAAGATTCGCTACCATCTGCCATAACTCTAAATTTGTTTGATATAATATCACCATCAAGACTAACACCAATTAAAAAATTATTCTTTTTAAAAAACTCTGCCCACTCGTCATCAATTAGTGTTGCATTAGTCTGCAAACTATAATTTATTTTGCCACTATAGCCTATACTATTTACCTTATCAACAAAATATTTAAAGTATTCCTTACCAGCAAGCAAAGGCTCTCCACCTTGGAACACAATATAAATAGTATCGCCATTTGCAAAGTCTGTCGCTTTTTTTATTAAATTATCAGTAGTCTCAAAACTCATAACTCCAAGCTGTCCATCTTTTCTGCTACTTACAACTTGATTATAAAAACAATATTTGCACCGCATATTACATAGTCCCGATGCAGGCTTAACCATTATTGACAACGCTGGCATATCACTTACCTCACTAAAATACAATTATTATAACAATCAATACATACAAATTCGATTGTGATTTTTATATGTAAAAATAATTTCCTTTAATAAAAACTTGTGCTAAATGCTATATTTTACATTATTATACCACGCATTTGATATTTATTCAATAGGTTATTTTAGATTTTTTATAAAAACTTGCGAAAATCGGTACTAAATTCAATTTTTTACAAAACGCTATTGCCAATTAGCATAAAACGTGATATAATATTTGATATAATAAAAGCATTAATTTAGTACAAAAGGATAAGTTATGAATAAAATTATACAAGAACTTTTTGAGCAATATAAAGTTAATAATGTTAAGTTACTTAACTACGGTTTTGTACTACAGAATAATATTTACACTTATACTACTTTAATAGTAAACAATCAAATGCAATTAACATTATCAGTAGATATGAAAGGCAATATTGATACACAAGTTTTTGATTTAGAAAGTGAGGAAGTTTACACATTATTTTTAGCAGAAGGTGCAAGTGGAGTTTTTGTAGGCGAAGTTAAAAACGATTACCAAAAAGTACTTATTGATATAAGGGAAAATTGCTTTGATAAAACTGTCTTTACAAGCGAATATGCTCTAAAAATAATTGATTATATCTACAATAAATATGGTGACAAGCCTGAATTTTTATGGGCAAAAACTCCTCGCAATGCAGTTTTTAGAAGATATGATAATAAAAAATGGTATTGTGCGATGCTTACAACTAAGGCAAAGTCTATTGGTATTAATTCAGAAAATATTGTTGAACTTATTGATTTGAGAATGCCACTAAATTTACCAAGTCAAATTACAGATAATAAAAACTTTTTCCCAGCGTATCATATGAATAAAAATAATTGGATAACAATCAAGTTAGACAATTGCGATATACCTATTGAAATAATTTTCACTTTTATAGATGTAAGCTATGATATAGCTGGTAAAAAATAATAAAAAAGATAAAAATCATACTAAAAAAACATTTGTAAAATTATACATTTTATGATAAAATAACTTATATACTAAAGAATAAGGAGCAACAAATGTTAAAAGCATTATTACTAAAATTAAAAGAAGCATTAATTTCTGTATTGCCTATTGCAGTTATAGTGCTTATAATATCATTCACACCGCTTGTCAGTCTGTCAACTACTGAAATAGTTGCTTTTGCTGTTTCTGCGGTATTTTTAATTTTAGGAATTGGTCTTTTCAATTTAGGTTCAGACTTGGCAATGACACCAATGGGTGAACATATGGGTTCGGGACTTATCAAGTCAAAAAAATTAGTCGTTTTGATAATGGTCAGCTTTATTATGGGTGTACTTATTACTATTGCAGAGCCTGACTTATCTGTACTTGCGGAACAAGTTAGCACAGTAATATCCCCTACAATATTGATAATGACTGTTGGCTTAGGCGTAGGACTTTTCCTTGTTGTAGCATTGCTTAAAATATTATTTAAGAAAAACTTATCAATGATTTTAATGTTTTTCTATATGTTACTATTTGCGTTGTGTGCGATTTTGATTGAGTGTGGCAAAGCTGATTTCCTTGCCTTGTCTTTTGACTCAGGTGGTGTAACAACAGGACCAATCACTGTACCATTTATAATGGCATTAGGTTTTGGTATTGCAAACACAGTTGGTGGTAGGAATGCAAATGAAAACAGCTTTGGTTTAATTGCTCTATGCTCTATTGGACCTATGATAGCACTTATAATGCTTGCATTATTCTCTAATGGTCAAATGGTTTATGAACTTGCAGACTATTCTGTGGAAGCAAGTTTATCTGGCTTTGGCAAAATACTTTTAAGCCATTCACTTGACACTTTAAAAGCTTTAGGTTTAATTGTACTTTTCTTTCTAATATTGCAGTTTACAATACTTAAACTACCTACAAAAAAATTATTGCAAATAGGTATCGGCATAATATACACTTTCTTTGGACTTACAATTTTCTTTGTTGCTGTATCTGTAGGTTTTATGCCTGTTGGCTTTAAAATAGGCGAACAACTTGCTAATTTTAACCCTGCCGTTCTTGTAATAGCTGGTATAGTATTGGGTATGGTGGTTGTTCTTGCAGAGCCAGCAGTTCACGTGCTTAACAAACAAGTTGAAGAGGTTACTGGTGGTGGTGTCAAAAAGATTGAAATGTTATTTTCGTTATCTATCGCTGTTGGCATCTCAATTGGACTAGCACTTATACGTATGATATTTAAATTTTCTATACTTTATTACTTGATACCAGGTTATTGTATATCACTAGGTCTAGCATTTTTCGTGCCAAGAATTTATACCGCAATCGCATTTGACTCTGGTGGAGTTGCCAGCGGTCCGCTAACCTCAAGTTTCATATTGCCACTTGCAATTGGTGCTTGTGTAGCAATAAGTGGTAATCCTCAAAGCGTTCTTACAGATGCTTTCGGCGTAGTAGCAATGGTTGCAATGACACCACTTATAACAATACAAACCTTAGGTTTTAAAGCTATTATGTCTGCTAAAGTTCGCAATAAGATTGCTATGAAACGTATTTTGTCAGCAGATGATGAGCAAATTATATACTTTGATTAGGAGGTGGAATTATGCCAAACAGATTTACAAATAAATCTCAAAAAGAAAAATCACAAAATGAAAACAAAAATTCTACTGCCAATATCAATAGAAAAGAAAAAGTCAGTAAAGTTAGCAGTAATGCAAAAGTAAAACTTCCACAAAAAACAAAAGCTACTGCAAAAAATAAAAATAATCAAAACAAAGTTTCATCTAACAAACTTAAATTGCTTTTTACAATCGTTGGTCGTAATAAAGCGGAATATTATCTTGACTTAATTCAATCATTTGATGTAAATATGCAAGTTGCAATTCTTGCAAGCGGTATGGCACCAAAAAGTATGCTTGAATTACTTGGTCTTGCAAATAATGAAAAAGTAGTAATTGTAAGCGTTATTCAAGAAAGTAAAATATCTGATGCATTGGTCGCAATTGAGGAAAAATTCAACACAATCAAAGACGGAAAAGGTATTGCATTTACAATTCCACTTACAAGTGTAATTGGCACATTAATATATGGCTTTTTGAGCAACAATAAAATGGCAGTCAAGGAGGAAAAAACAAAATGAACAAAACAAAATATGAGTTAGTTTTATGTATAGTCAACGCAGGCTTTTCTGAAATTGTAATGGACGCTGCCAAAGAAGTTGGAGCTCGTGGTGGTACAGTTATTCACGCAAGAGGCACTGCAAATAGAGAGGCTGAACAATTTTTTAACATAACAATTCAACCAGATAAGGATGTCGTTATGATTTTAGTTACTGCTGATATAAAAGATGCAGTATTACACGCTTTATATCAAGGTGCAGGTTTGAAAACGGCTGGACAAGGTATTGCCTTTTCTCTACCCGTTGATGACGTAGTAGGTTTATCTAGTCACACAACTCAAACAGCAAAAGACAATAAAACTACAAAGGAAAATAAGGACTCTAAAGCAGATAGTGACAATAAAAATAACGCTATTAGTGCAGACAAAACTGCTCCTAATCAAGAATACACCACTACTGAGGAACCAGCTACTGAAGAAAGTAAATAAAAATTTAACAAGTTTACCAACTTAATAGCTAAAATATATTTAATATCCTAATTTTAACTATCTTTAAAGGACTTGATTGGTAAATTTGAAAGTTCAAGACTATTATTGAACTTATTCACAAATGCTAGTTTGTGGCAATAAATATTAGTTTTTTTATTTGACTTTATAACCTACTCTAACTATTTTTAGAAAACTTAGGATATTAATGAAAAAATAAACTGCCAACATTTAACATATACACAAACTTAATTTAAATGAAATGTATATGATTTTTAATTTTACTTTCAAAAATACCACACAACTAGTGGTATTTTTATTTTCTAACACAACAATAGACTTTGTTATTATAGCTATAGGCTTTTTATTATAACTATAATTCAATTTGCTAGCATATACAATAATTTGCAATATTTACTAAGGCAAACAATTTAAATATTTTTTTCGTTGAATATATACAAACTAAAATAGCTATTGATTATTTCTAATCAATAGCTATTTATTAAATATTTTTCAGATTATTACATTACATATTTTTCATATATTTTTTCATCTTATTACTATTAAGCATAGTTTGAGAGAATTCATCGCCATTTTCAGCTGCAAGCTTATACCATTTAATTGATTCTCCTAAGTCCTTCTTAACACCTTTGCCATATTCATACATATATGCAAGAGATAACATACAATCAACACTACCTAAGTCCGCACCTTTTACATACCATTCAACTGCTTTATTTGTATCTTTTTTAATTCCATTGCCGTGACGATAACAGCAACCTACATTATAAATAGCCATTGTATTGTTATTTTCTGCGGATTTCAAATACCATTTTAAAGCTTCAACTTCATCTTTTTTAGTTCCAATAGCATTTGCATAGCAATATCCTAAATCTGTATAAGCTTGAGCATTACCTTGATTAGCGGATAATCGCAACCATTTTATAGCTTCATCACCATTAATTTTAACGCCATTGCCAACCATATATGCCCAACCTAAGTGTAGTTGTGCTCTGTCATCACCTTGTTCAGCAGATTTTTTATGCCAATAGAAAGCTTTTTCAACATCTTGTAAAACTCCATTGCCTTCCTCATAACAAATAGCAAGATTATATTGTCCACGCATATCCCCGTGCTTTGCTGCACGCATAAACCACTTAACTGCCTCACACATATCCTTACCAACTACTTTTCCTACTACAAAGCACCATCCATACATATTTTCAGCAGGCGGATAATCACATTCAGCTGCTTGTTTATAATACTCAACTGCTTTTTCATAATCTTTTAGCAAATTTATTCCATTATCATAGCAAAAGCCAAGTTTGAACATTGCTTGAGCTTCGCCACTCTCTGCTGCCTTTTGATATAATTCAATAGCTTTATCAATGTTTTTTTCAACTCCGTCACCATTCTCATAGCACTCGCCAAGCTTAAATAAAGCAGAATAGTTCCCATTTTCAGCGGCTTTTTCAAAAAATTCTATCGCTTTAGCAAGATTTTTCTCACCTATTCCATAAAGATAGCACTCGCCAAGCTGATACATTGCGGATACAAAATTTTGCTCAGCTGCCTTTGTAAACCAAAATAACGCTTTATTACCCGCAAGTGGTAATTGTGGGTTCATTCTATAATAAAATGCCAATCTATATTGAGCATTAACACAATTATGCTCTGCAGATTTTTGACTCCACTCAAACGACAACTTGTGATTAATTTCTGTTCCAAAGCCAAATTCATAACAATATGCTAAATAATATTGAGCATCTGCATTACCTTTTTCTGCTGACTTTTTAAAATACTCAAAGGCTAAATCATTATTAACCTCATTAGTCCATCCCTCAAGATAACACAATCCCAAACAATACTCAGCGTGGTCGCTTCCATATTTTACAGCAATTTCCCAAAGTTCTTTTGCTTTGTTTAAGTCATTTGCTTCTGCTGCATCTGCCGCCAAATTCAAAAGTTCAGAAGTGCTAAGTCTCTCATATTCTTTCTGCTTAATGTCCTCTTTGATATCCTTGTACTCCTTGCAATTACTATCTTGTTCTGCATTGTATGAATATTTAATTATTCCATCATTTTCATCAAAATTATTTTCCATATTGCCTCTTTTAATTTTTACAATATTAATTACAAAAATATAAACACTTGAATTTTTATAAATATAAACATATTTTATTTTGCTTATTACTTTTTATTTAAAAACTAGCGAAGTTTTTTTAAAGCCTTTTTCGCATCTCTATGTCCTTGTTCAGCTGCCCTTGAAAGCCAATCTCTAGCCTCATCGCAATCTTTTTCTATGCCCAATCCTTCCATATAGCATATACCTAAAGAGAATTGTGCCTCCATATCACCTTGTAAAGCTGACTGCATAAACCAATAATGTGCTGCTTTTAAGTCCTCGTCAACGCCAATGCCTTGCATAAAGAAAATTGCAATTTTACATTGTGCATCTGCATCACCACCTCGTGCTGATTGATAAAACCAATATGCAGCTTCCTCATCATTCTTTTCCACACCTAAACCTTTATATAAGTGTTGTGCTAGATTGTATTGTGCCTCTGGTTGACCATTAGTCGCTGCCATACGATAATATTCAATTGCACGCTCATTATCAACTTTTACACCTTTACCAAATGCATATACATTACCTAAGTTATACATTGCGTGCACGCTACCAAGTTCAACAGCTTTTTCATACAGACTTATTGCAGTTGCCATATTACGTTTTACACCCCTGCCTTCCTCAAAACAGCAACCTAAATTACAAAATGCTTGAAAATAGTTGTTTTTTGCAGAAATTTGATACCAACTTATTGCCTCGGCTAAGTTAACAGCCACACCAGTTCCATATTCATAACAATAACCGACATAACATTGTGCTTTAGCATTATTTTTTTGTGCAGCTGCTTTATACCACTTAAAAGCTTCTATATCATTCTTTTCTATATACTCACCATTCTCATAACATTCACCTAAATACAGCATTGAATCTGTTTGTCCTTGTTCAGCTGACAATCTATAATAATTAATAGCTTGTTTTTTATCCTCTTCTACA
>CAJTZR010000013.1 GCA_910584035.1 uncultured Christensenella sp.
TGCTTGCGTAGCTTCCGCATTTTCTGAACTTTCAGCGACATTATCTTGTGCTGGTTTTCCGATTAAATTACCCTCTGCATCATAGTCGCTTGCGTGTTGAGCAGCTTTCTTTGTAGCCTCGTCATTTTCAATAATGTTAGATATAACGCCGTCTTTAATCTCAACCATCATATCAGTTTTTCTTGCATCGTCAATATTGTGTGTTACAAGCAACACGGTTTTACCACTATCACAAATCTTTTGCAACAATGCAATTACCTCTTGACCATTTTGGCTATCCAAGTTACCAGTTGGCTCGTCTGCCAAAATGATATCAGGGTCAAACACTAATGCTCTTGCTATAGACACTCTTTGTTTTTGTCCGCCAGAAAGCTCACTTGCCTTTTTATTTGCCTTTTCAAGCAAATTCAAACTAGCAATTGCTTCCATAGCTTTTGCCTCACGCTCTTTGCGTTTCATACCAGCAATTGTCATAGGCATTGCAACATTTTCAAGCACTGTAAAGGTTGGCTCTAAGTAGAAAGATTGGAATATGTAACCAATTTTTCTATTACGATAATCTGCAAGTTGATTAGCCGATTTGTTATTCAAAACTTCGCCGTCAATCTCAACAGTACCAGATGTGCAAGAATCCAACGCACCAACAATATTCATTAATGTAGACTTACCACTACCAGACTTACCTACAATAGCAATAAATTTACCGCTAGGCAGTTCCAGATTAACATCTTTCAATGCGTGAACAGAACTATCGCCCTTACCATAAACCTTATTAACATTAGTTAATTTTATCATACAAAACTCCTTTAGGATATTATTTACATAAATTAGTCCCGATTTTTGACGGGTTTTTAATTTTCTAACGATTTTACAATTGGGTCGCGAGCAAGCTTAAAACTGCAAACAAAAGCATATATTACCCCGACCAAAAATAGTACCACAGCAAAAGCTAATATTACAGCAACAATCAAATACCACGGCATAGATATTGCAATACCACTTATACTTAAGCCAATTAATTTTGTTAAGTATGTATCAATACATACTTTAGCAATTATACAAAACAAGCTACCTAAGCAAACTATCCATATCATCGCTTTGGCTAAAAGCCGTATAATTTCAAAGAAATATAATTTTGGTATCTCTATTGCCCTCGCACCTATTGCTCTAAGTAACGCAAGATAATGTTTCCTTGACCTTACACTGTGCATAATTGTCACAAACAAATTGATTAATGCCACAACTAATACTACAAGCGAAAATACTGAAAGTACAATTAAGATTATTCTAATAAAAAGTTCAATAAATGAATATTCGTTATATGTACTTGACGTATTTGCGGACATTTTAAATGCTTGCACAGATGGGTATTTATCACTATATAATGGATAAACTTTTTCCATAATCTCACTTAGCTCATCAAAAGCTTTAGTGCTATACTTGCTTGGTAAAAATTTATAGCTATTTACCTCTAGAAACATTAACTTACCAGTAAAATCATTGTTATTGCCAACTCTATCTGCATAAATAGCATAAGAATTATAACAATTTACACCACAAAAGATATAGTCTTTTGTCATTGCATTTTTTGCATTTATGTCACCTACATCACAAACAATGTTTTCCCCATCTACAAAATAATCGTGTGAGATTGCAGGTTTTCCGTCCTCACCATAATATGATGCAGAGGAGATAATTATATTAGAATTTTGGATATCTGAATAATATGTATAATTATAATCTATTATTTCGTCATAACCACTTTGAGTAGACTCACTTACACCATTATCCGATTTAATAATGCCAACCACTTCAAAATCTTGGAACAAAGAATAATTTATCTGCTTTGCGTTTATGTCATTTGGCACTTTAAAAATAAAATTACTATCCAATACTGGCTTTTCTTTTACATTTATTGTAATTCTCTTACCATAAACATCTTCTGCTTTAAGTCCAGCCATTGCAAGGTAGCGTTCGCTTAAAATAACTTGTCTTGCACCATCACCAGTGAACCCTTTATTGTATGTTTCACCCAAAATGCCCATCTTATCCTCTGCCAGTTTATCCAAACTATTTTGGGCTACAACTGACAACTCAGAACATTCATTTTTTATACCAGTAAACTTACGCAAATTAAATGGTTTTGGCATTCCGTCAAGTACAATACTTTCTTCCACGCAATAGCCTTTCCAACTATCAAGATTTTCCACAATACTGACATAATGTATAAAATCATTTTCAAATTGCTTAAATGCTTGCGACTTATCCTCTAAATTACTATCAATTAGCCTATTATATGAATTGCCATATTTTAAGCTATTGTGAGCGTCTATATCTCTATCCCATTTAAACCCCGATTGCGTACTATCAAAAGTTACGTGTAAGAGTTGTGGGTGGGAATTAATTTGTTCTTTTACTGAAATATTAAGTCCTAATATACAAAAAATCAATGGGATAATAATTATTATACTTACTGCAATACCACGAACTGTGTTTTTAGTGGCTTTCTTTCTTGAATTCAAACTAATTTGTGCTAGTCTCCAACAATCTTTTACTTTCATTGCCCCACCTCATTTATCATAGAGATAACATCTTTGTCAGACATTGATTTCAATGATTTTCTAGACCACAAAAGTACCATTCCAACCAATACTGCAAATATAACAAAAGGTAGGTATATTGGCATAGGCATTGCAATCTGTATTCCAATAAGTCCTAAACTTGCAAAAGTTGATATAAACAATGGTGAAATTAATGGTAGAATTGCGAAGGTAAATAGACTAGCTATAGCCACTGAAGCAATAATAATCAAGATTGATTGCATATGTATAATTTTGTAAATTGAGCTATCTCGCATACCAATAGCTTTCATCATTCCAAAAAATTGAGCATTTTGCTCCACCATCATCTCAATTGCGTTGCTTATTGCACCTATGCTAAGTAAAAGCACAATTGTACAAATAATTATCACTACGGCTAAAATTCCAAACATTGATAAAAATACCATATCATAATTAACTATATCAGAGCTAACCTTAACTCCATCGACATTTTTTTTATCGTCAAATTGGTTATAATTTTTTATGAAATTTTTATACTTTATCCAAGAAGATACTGTATATCCATTACCATTCTCAACAGCTTGAAATTTAAAGCTATTTACTTTTGCACCATAACTTTGCAATAGCGAATAATCACAAAATATAATGCCACTATTGTCATAGGCAGAAAATTGATAGTCTACAATACCAGCAATTGTCAAAGTCAAAGTATAACGTGAATTATCCTCACCATATAAAGTTATATCAACACCATCAGTTACATCAATTTTATTAGTCACTGCATATGTTTTATTTATCCACGCATATTTTTGACCTTCATAAGATTTATCCCACATTTTGCCTTTTAGTAAATAATCATCTCTGCCCTCAAATATATTATAATTTAAGTTTGTCATAACTAAATCGCCATTTTCACTTTTGACTTCTTTTGAACGCATAAAAATACAACTTAGTTCTGGAAAGTTATTTAAAACAAGTTCTTGCCATTCAAGAGTGTTTACTTTACTAAAACTATAGTCTGAATAATTATCATAACCAATTGATATACTTGGAGTAGTATCATTATTGACAGTTTCATTTATAAAGTTAAAAAGCCCTACGCCTACTGACATAACCAACAATACAATTGCTGCCATAATAAACAATATAAACCATACCAATATAGTTCGCAACTTATTGTTTAACATACTTTTACAAGATATTTTTAAAATATCAAAAAACTTCATAATAATACCGATTTTCAAATGGTTTTTAAACAAAATTTGCAACAAAATTGTAAATATGTTTCTTTTATTATACACTATAAATAGACATTAGTCAATGCTAAACCAAATTTATTTTTAGCAAAAAAAGTAAACAAGCTATCTAATTAAATATTATATGCTTTAAAAGCAACTAATAAAAGCATTATTACAATTTAAGTTTTAATTAAGGATACTAACAATAAATATTAGCAAAAAAGTTGCCAAAAAGCACAAAAATTAAGATAAAATTTTTTAGAAAAAAGCTGAATTTGATAAAAAATATTTATTAATTTAACAAATAATTAATTACTACCAAAGTATTAGAAAAATTTTACAAACAACAAGCGTAAACGAATTTATTACAAATATAGAATAAATTCTAATACTTTAATTATAAACAAGCTCATTAATTGAATCATAAACAAACAACGGCTTTTTCAGCCGTTGTTTTGGTTTTGTATATTATAAAAATTATGTATTTTTGATTATCTAAATTTAAACAAAAGCTAACACTTTTGCAACATTGTTTAATTCTGTTGACATAATATTAATAGTCAATTTAAAAGCTATCGCTTTCTTACAACATTATTTAATCTAATTAGACGTAATATTAATAGTCAATTTAAACAATGTTTAGATTAAAATCATTAATAATTTATCAAACACCTTTAGTTGCGTAGTTTGGTGCTTCTTTTGTTATGCTAATGTCGTGTGGGTGGCTCTCTATCAATGCTGCATTTGTAATCTTAACAAATTTAGCATTTTTACGCAATGATTCCACATCTGGCATACCGCAATAACCCATACCGCTACGGATACCACCAACAAGTTGGAATACAACTTCTTGCAAGCTACCTCTAAATGGTACACGCCCCTCAACGCCCTCTGGAACAAGCTTTTTAGCATTAGATTGGAAGTATCTGTCCTTACTTCCATTATTCATAGCACCCAAAGAACCCATACCACGATAAACTTTAAAGCTTCTACCTTGGAACATTTCAATCTCACCAGGAGTTTCTGCAGTACCTGCAAACAAGCTACCAATCATAACCGCACTTGCACCAGCACCCAAAGCTTTAACAATATCACCACTAAACTTGATACCGCCATCGGCAATAATTCTTTTACCTAGCTTGTCTGCCATTTCAGCACAATTCATAACAGCTGTCATTTGAGGAACACCGATACCAGCGATAATTCTTGTAGTACAAATAGAACCTGGACCAATACCAACTTTTACAACATCTGCACCGCTTTCAATAAGTGCTTTTGTAGCCTCTGCAGTAGCAACGTTACCAGCACACAAGTTAAGATTAGGGAATTTAGCTTTAACTTTTTTAACCATATCAAGTACGCCTTGGTTATGTCCGTGAGCTGTATCAATAGTGATAAGGTCAACTTTAGATTTAACAAGTTCCTCTACCCTTTCCATAGTGTCATTAGTAACACCTACAGCCGCACCAGCAAGTAATCTACCATTGCTATCCTTTGCACTATTTGGATATTGAATAGCTTTTTCAATATCTTTAATAGTAATCAAGCCTTTTAAATTGTTTTTGTCATCAACGATTGGCAATTTTTCAATTCTGTGTTTGCAAAGCAACTTTTGAGCTTCCTCCAAAGTAGTACCTTGTTTTGCAGTAATAAGATTTTCACTTGTCATAACATCACTGATTTGTTTAGAAAAATCTGTTTCAAATCTCAAGTCACGATTAGTGATAATACCTACCAATTTGCCTTTTACGGTAATAGGTACACCGCTAATTCTATATTTTCTCATAAGGTTGTTAGCATCTTCCAAAGTGTTAGTTGGTGCTAAAAAGAAAGGGTCAGTAATAACGCCGTGCTCACTTCTTTTTACTCTGTCTACGTGCAAAGATTGCTCTGCAATAGATAAGTTTTTATGTATCATACCAATACCACCCTCACGTGCAATGGCAATTGCAAGTTCATACTCAGTAACAGTATCCATACTTGCACTAAGTAGTGGGATATTCAACTTAATTTCATTGGTCAACTGAGTTGCCAAACTAACGGTATTAGGTAAAACATTTGAATATTGTGGAATCAACAACACGTCATCAAAAGTCAATCCTTCCTCAACAATTTTATTCATAACAGCTATCTCCTTATGTACCTTCAAAGTATATATTTAAATTATTTTAATAGATATTGAAAAAAAAGTCAATTGATTAAAGCCAATCTATAAAAAAAATTAAAAATTTACTTAATTTATCGAAATATGGCTTAAAATTATAGAAAATCTGCTATTAAAAACGGACAAGCGTTGCAATACATAAAAAAAATACATTTAACTATTGCTTTTGAAAATTTAGTATGTTATAATTAGAATAGATTATTATATTTACAAAACTGAGGTAAATAATGGAAAATAGAATTCACGACTTAATTAGAAATATGACATTGTTTGAAAAAGCGTCATTATGTAGCGGTCAAACGTTTTGGGAAACCAAAACTGTTGATAGGCTTAACATACCATCTTTAATGATGTCTGACGGCCCTCACGGATTGAGGAAAGAAAACAATGACGATGCGGATAACGTTGCTTTAAAAAGTAGCTTCCCTGCTACTAGCTTCCCACCCGCTGTTAATATGGCTACGACTTGGAATCCAGATTTAGTTAAACAAGTAGGTAGAGCTTTAGGTGAGCAATGTATAAATCAAAGCATTGACGTAATTTTAGGTCCAGGAACTAATATCAAAAGGTCACCACTTTGTGGCAGAAACTTTGAGTATTTTTCTGAAGACCCATATCTTGCGGGCAAAATGTCAAGCAGCTACATAAAAGGAACAAAAACTACGGGAGTTGGTACTTCCCTAAAGCACTTTGCTGTTAACAGCCAAGAAACTAATCGTATGACAATAAACGAGGTAGTTGACGAACGTGCTTTTCGTGAGATATATCTTACACCATTTGAGATAGCTGTTAAAGAGGCTCAACCTGAAACTGTAATGTGTAGTTATAACCGCATTAATGGAGTTTACAGCTCTGACAACAAATATCTATTAACAGATATTTTACGTAATGAATGGGGTTTTGAGGGACTTGTAGTATCTGACTGGAACGCTGTTAATGACAGAGTTCAAGGCATTATTGCTGGTATGGACTTGGAAATGCCTAGCTGTGGCGGAAGAACAGATAAAGAAATTGTAAAAGCAGTACTTGACGGCTCTCTTGCAGAGGCTGACCTTGACATTGTTGTGGAAAGGATATTGACTTTATTATTTAAAGTTATCAATGCACGTGATGATGGATATTTTTACAATTATCGTGACGGACACCGCTTGGCAAGATTGGTTGCTAATGAGTCAATCGTACTTATGAAAAATGATAAAAATATTTTGCCGATTGACCACACTAATAAAATTACTGTTATTGGTAGTCTTGCTAAAACTATTCGTTATCAAGGTGCTGGTAGTTCAAGAATCAATCCATACAACCTAGTAAGCTTTACAGATTATTTGGAAAGTCACAAATTGAATTTTGAATATAAAGAGGGCTATAAACTAACAAATGATGGTTATGACGAAGCTTTATTCAACGAGGCTGTACAAACTGCTAAAACAAGCGAAAAAGTTATCTTGTTTGTAGGCTTGACAGACTCATACGAATGCGAGGGTTATGACCGTAAGGATATGACAATACCAGCTAGCCATAGCAAGTTAATTGAGGCAATCAGCGAAGTAAATGAGAATGTAGTAGTTGTTTTACTAGGTGGTTCACCTATTGAAATGCCTTGGATAGACAAAGTTCACACTTTATTAAACGCTTACCTACCTGGTGAAGCAGCTGGCGAGGCAATTGCAGACATAATTTATGGTATTGTAAACCCTAGTGGTAAACTTGCGGAAACTTATCCAATTAATTTGAGTGACTATATTGGCTCTAAATATTATGTAGGTGCACCAAAAACAAGTGAACATCGTGAGGGTATGTTTGTAGGTTACAGATATTATGATAGTGCTAATAAAAATGTACAATTCCCATTCGGACACGGCTTAAGTTATACTACTTTTGAGTATTCAGACCTAAAACTTTCAAGCAAAAATATCAAAGAGGACGAGACATTAACATTAACCTTTAACATTACCAACACTGGTATGTTTGACGGACAAGAGATTGCTCAAGTTTATGTAAGCGATATTGAAAGCACAATATTTAGACCTAAAAAGGAACTAAAAGGTTTTAAAAAGGTATTTATAAAAGCTGGCGAAACTGAAACAGTCACAATTGAACTTGATAAGCGTAGTTTTGCTTATTACAATGTTGAAATTAAAGATTGGGCGGTTGAAAGTGGCGAGTTTGAGATTATAGTAGGTGCTTCATCTAGAGATATACGACTAACTGCAAAAGTAAATGTAACTGGTGATGACAGCATTACTCACCTAGATTACAGAGAAACTGCACCAGTTTATTACAATCTTGAAAATGCAGAGGAAATTCCTACAGAGCAATTTGAGGCTGTATATGGTGATAAAATGCCTCCAAATCAACTTGCTAAGCGTGGCGAATTTGACAAAAATACTACTATTGGTGAAATGAAATGTTGCATAATAGGTAAATTATTCTGTAAGTTTGCACCAGCTGTTATTAAAAGTCAAGTTCCAGATGCAGATATGACAACTATGCTAATGCTACAACAAGGTATGGAAGAGATGCCAATGCGTGGACTATCTGGTGTTACGAGTGGTTTGCTTGATAATATCGTTACAGAGGGTATAATTTTGTGGGGTAACAAACATAGGTTAAAAGGATTAGGCAAAATGTTGAAAGGATTATTCCTTTCTATCAAAAATATCCGTAATATATCAAGCGAAACAAAGGTTACAAGAGAGCGTAAAAAGATTAGAGAGGAACAAAAACGCCTTAAACTAGAACGTAGAAAACTTATTCGTGACCAAGAGGACTACATTAAGACTCTTGAGAAAGAAATGGATGAGTTGAACAGAATTCTTAAAGACATTGACGACCCTGCAAAATTGAAAGAATATAAAACACAGCATAAAAAGAATATCCAAAATATCAAAACAAATATTGAGGAAATTAAAGTACAAAGCAGAAAAGACCTTGACGATATGAAAAAGAAAGGTAAAATAGATTTGCAAGAAAAACGTTCTGAGGAAAAAGAAATTAAAAAGGCATTAAAAGATTATTTGACAAATATGGATAACGAAATGGATACTGAGGAAGAAAAGCAACATATCATTGCCCTACTATTAGGCAATAAAAAGCATACTTCTGAGGAGTCTGAGGATGACAATCAATAATAATTGCTTATAATTATGAATTTATAACACAAATTCAAATTAATTGCATATCGCTAAATATTAAAACGCAAAATGAACCGATTTTTCGGTTCATTTGTTTTTATAATCATTTATTTGCAATTCTTTGCAAATAAATTTAACACATTATTTACAACACCTTGACTTTAACTAGTTTTGATAAACATTCGTATAGTGAACCTTTTATTTGATTCTTTTCTATAATCAATTCAGTTGGACTTTCCGCAATAACTGTATTTATCAAGTTAAAATCATCATTTTTATATAGTTTAACATTATCCACCATTACGCCGTCAGAAACATTAGCAAGTAAAATATCTGGATATTGTGCCAAAAATAAACTTTTATCACTATTGCGATTGTTCATTAAAAAATTAATAACATTATAAATATCTTGTTCCGACTCATTATACACAAGCACCTCGCCTATGTTTTTAAGTTCTTCCCACTCCTCACTCATATCGTTAAGTTTAAAGTTGAAAGTTCCCTCTATAGAAATTGTTTCTTTATCCTTAATTATATCAATTACTTGACCGACTTCACCATCTAAATCAAAATATAATAAAGCAGCTAAACAAGCAACATTTGCAAAGGTATACTCTACCTCGTCAAAAACTGAAATTATTGATTGATATTTATGTGAAAGGATAATAGACTTTGCAACATACTTTAAAAAGTTGTCACGTTGATTGATATCCACATCAACCTCAAAAAATATAAATGTATAAGATTTTTTCAGTTTAAACTTTATTCCACTGCTTGCAAAGTTGTTAATCAAATACTCATAAGCAATTGAATTATTCTTTTCTATAATAACCTTTTTATTCATAACACCTCATAATTAACTTTTTTGCAATAGCTATTAACTATGCTAGACACTATCATTAAGTAGTTTATGCTAATAAGGCAATAATAAATTACTTTTTATTATAAAAAAGATACCACTTATTGACATTTTTTAAATATTGATATATACTAATGCTAGGACATAAATAAAACAGGTAAAAAAAGGCATTTTTTAGTGCAAGAATAATTAAACTATTTATGAGAAACAAGGAGAAATTATGCTAAAAGATTACAAATTTAAAATCAGCTATTTAAATGAGGATAAGTTATATGCTAGTAGCAATCCCAAAACTGGACATTACATAATTGATATAAAAGACAATGACAATAGTGTTGCATTTACTTTAAATAATACTGTTAAAATGGAAAATTTAAAGTTTACTTTAGAGTTTGACTATGACTTTAGTGATAATGCAACTTTCTTTGCAAATGGTTATCAATCTTGGTCATACTCAAGAGAATATGGTAAAAACGATGTGCAAAAGGGTTTGAGTTACCTATCTAAAAATATTGAGTATTTTACTAAAGCAAGCCGCAGCGGTGACTACAATTTTGCTTTATACAATAACAAAGCTGGCTTTTTCCATAGTTTTTCTTACGCATACATTCGCAATGGTAACACCCTTGACCTATTCGGTTCATTGTGCGAAAAAACTGGTTTTACAATCATTTATGCAGATATGGCAAATGGTAAAATCATTATTGAAAAAGATTTAGAGGGACTTACATTAAAAGCTGGCAAAACTTATGAAGTTATGAATATCTTTTACTGCAAGGACGAATATGACACTGCTTTTGTTAAGTATTTTAGAGCAGCTAATATTACTACACCACGTATTAAACAAAAAGTTGGTTACACAAGTTGGTATAATTACTACAGCAAAATCAGCAATGACATTATTGTACGTGATTTGGAAAGCATTTCAAATAGTCCAATCAAACTTGACATTTTCCAAGTTGACGATGGCTACCAAACAGCAGTTGGAGATTGGCTAAGTGTAGATGCGGAAAAATTCCCTCAAGGAATGGCAAAAGTAGCTGAGGATATACATAGCAAAGATATGCTTGCTGGTATTTGGCTAGCACCTTTCAATGCTCAACGTTCCTCAAAGATTGCACACGAGCATAAAGACTGGCTTATCAATGATAGCAAAGGTTATCACATTATGGCTGGTATGAACTGGGGAGGATATTACACTTTAGATTTTTACAATCCAGAAGTGCGTGAGTATATCAAAAAAGTATTTGACACAGTTTTAAATGATTGGAAATACGATATGGTTAAACTTGACTTTTTATTCTCTGTTGCTTGTGTACCTTATGGCAATAGAACAAGAGGTCAAATTATGTGCGAGGCTGTTGACTTTTTACGTGAATGTTGCGGTTTAAAACTAATACTAGGTTGTGGCGTGCCACTATTCCCTGCTTTCGGCAAATTTGATTTCTGCCGTATCGGTGCAGACCAAGCATTAACTTGGGAAAAGAATAACTACTTTACAACTTACAACAATGAAATTGTTTCAACTCCAAACGCTGTAACAAATAGTATATTTAGACGTCACCTAGATGGCAGAGCTTTCTGTAATGACCCTGACGTATTCTTACTAAGAGACAGCAATATCAAAACAACAATGGAACAACGTAAGTTGCTTGCAAAGCTAAATAAGATATTTGGCAACCTACTATTTATGAGTGACAATATCAGCGAGTATAACGAGCAACAAAAAGCAGTTTATGAGGACACTTTGAATGGTGCTAAAAAGCAAGTTATCTCTGCAGAGTACACATCAAGCGAAGTAATTGCAATTAAGTATATTGAAAATGATAAAGAATACAGCTTATCTTTCAATGTAAATAATGGTAGCATAATCGAAGGTAGTATCGACACCCCAATAAAATAATAGTAGTACTATCAAAGCAGAATTAATACACTAGTAATATTATCAAAATGGTATCAACTCCTTAGTAAAATAATGATAGACTATTGAAAACGATATCAATACACCAGTAAAATAATTTACAACGATACAACTATCTAACAACTAACCTTTTTTTGATACACTGATTAAATAATTTACTTGTAATTATATCAATTTTAACAAAAACACATCAAAAATCGGTACTAATTGTAAAAAACATATACATTAACCCAAAACAAAAATAGCTATTAATTTAAGAATAATTTTAAATTAATAGCTATTTTGAATTTTATAATATTTTAAATACACTTACTTTGAACTAAATTCTAATTAAATCAATCTATAGTCTTAAGTTTTCAAATTAATTATATAATAATTTAACCATAAAAATTATGAACAAATACATCAATTATCACATTTAAATAGCAAAGAAGTAAGTTCATTTTCTAGCTTTTTAGCCATACAAGCAAGTAATGCCTAAAAATGTTATTTAATTAATTATAAAATTTTATTACTTAGTTAACAAATTTATACTATTTATTGCTTTCCTAAGCAAAAAAAAACACAAGTGCTATACTCTAGCACTTGTTATTTTATTACTTATTTTAAATTATTCAGCAGCGTAAACACTTACTTGTTTATCAGTTTTGCCTTTTCTTTCAAATTTAACTACGCCGTCAATAAGAGCGAACAAAGTATCATCTTTACCGATACTTACATTCATTCCAGGGTGGAATTTTGTACCTCTTTGTCTTACTAGTATATTACCAGCTTTAACAAACTGACCATCTGCACGTTTAACGCCTAATCTTTTAGACTCACTATCACGTCCGTTTCTTGAGCTACCTACACCTTTCTTGTGAGCGAATAATTGTATATTAATAAACATATTATTGTACCTCCAATTCAATAAAATCTGAAAAACCTTGATATAAATCTGCCACACCTAAAACCATAGTGTCTAAAATATTGTCGCAAATCTTGCGTTGCTCTGCCGTAATGTCACTTGGAATTACAAATTTCAAATAACCTTCCTCGTCTCGTCTTTCAAACTGCATATTTACACCCGCAATGCTAAGCACTCCAAGCAAAGCTGTTTGAACTATTGAGGATAACGCAGCACACACAATATCTTCTCCCTCTACGCCATATCCAGTATGACCATCACAGGTTACTTCAGTAATGCTACCATTTTGTTTTACAACTTTAACATTCGTCATTTATTACGCCTCAATGCTTGTAATCTTGATTGCTGTAAATGGTTGACGATGTCCTTGGCGTTTTCTGATATTCTTTTTAGCCTTGTATTTGAAAATGTTAATTTTCTTTGCTTTATCTTGAGCTAAAACTTCAGCTTTAACAACTGCTTTACCAATATCTTTGCCAACTTTAACAGTGCCGTTGTCAGAAATCAACATAACATCAAGTGTGATATTGTCACCAACGTTTACGTCCAACTTCTCAACTTTTATAATAGTATCTTTTTCTACTTTATATTGTTTGCCACCTGTTGTAACTATTGCGTACATTATACTTACCTCCTCTCACCAGTCTCGCTAAAAAAAATCGGGGGTGCAAAACAGCACACTTGTAACCCTTATTATGCGGCTACAACAAATTTACCATAAATTTCACCTTTTGTCAAACATTTTTAGCAACTAATTAATATTTATTTAGTTTTTATTTATTTCTTAATATGAATTGTTTGCTATTTAATTTAAGTTATCTTATATATAAAAGCTATCGCTTTAGAATTAATCTCTATTATATAGTCAGCTTTTATTTTAACTTGTTTATATTTATTTAAAGATACTCCATTTAAATTTTATTTTAATGTTTTGAGTATTAATTGTAACGCCTTATTTTTAAAGCCTTTTGCAAAAACAAAATAATTTAAATTTATAAAGCTAAAATAAAAACATATCAATACAAAAGTTTTGCATTGTCTGGCAATTCAATTACACTTGAACGCACTCTTTCACAAGTATATTTTTCCAAATGATACAATGGGTCTGGTATCAAATAAATACGCAAGTTTTCCCACACTGTTGCTAGTTCTTTTTCAAACAAATTCAATGCAAACATTTTACTAAAAATTATAGGGTTGACTGTTAGCTTAACTGCTTGAATAGTGTCGTCTTTGAATATTTCATACAGATAATCTCTTATAGTCATAATAACGTGTTCAACAGAATGAACATACGCATCGCCCTCACAATAAGGACAAGTTTGCAACATAATATCCATTAACCTACTACGCATTTTTTTACGTGTAATTTGCACCAAACCTAAATCTGTCATACCAACCAAAGTACATTTTAGCCTATCTTTTTTAAGTTCTTGCTCAAGTATCCTAAGCACTTCATCTCTATGCTCAACATTGTTCATATCAATAAAGTCAACTATAATTATACCACCAAAATTCCTTAACCTAATCTGTCTTGCAATTTCTACTGCCGCTATCTTGTTAGTAATAAAAACAGTTTCTTCCAAGTTTTTCTCACCAACATATTTACCAGTATTAACATCAATGACAATCAAGGCTTCCGTCTTATCAATAACAAGGTATGCACCATTTGACAATGTAACAACTCTCTTTAACAGCTTTTCAATCTGCAAATTCAAATTGTAATGGTTAGTCAAAGTATTAGACCCCGTATATACCTCAAACATATCTTTTTTCTTGCCAAACAAATAAGAAAATTCTGACTCAAGCATTTTGCAAACGCCCATATCATTAACAATGATTTTATCAATATCGCCTCGCATAAAATCACGAACGGCACGTACAACCAAATCACCCTCACTATAAATTAAGGAACATTTTGGGCAAGATATATAGTCTTTTTTTATCTTTTGCCAACGCTCATTTAGTTCCGCAACATCACTAATAATCTCTTCTTCGCTACAAGTTTCCGCCTCTGTACGCACAATATACCCACTATTATCAAATCGATTATTGCGTACTAAATTTTCAAGTCTTGCCTTTTCGTCCTCATTATCAATCTTCCTTGATATTGCAATATAATCAACAAATGGCTCCATTACTAACACTCTACTAGGCAAAGAAATATTCATTGTAAGTCTTGGGCCTTTTGAGTCAAACTGGTCTTTCAATATCTGACACATTATAACATCGCCAACTTTAAGTGGTAATTTTTCTGGTGCATTAGTGCCATTATGAGAAATCATTTTGCCATCAACACAAATATCTCCACCATACAAAAAACCATTCTTTTCAAGTCCTATATCCACAAAAACTGCTTGCATTCCATTAAGCACATTGACAACCTTACCTTTGTAAATGTTGCCAACCAGTTTTTCAGAATTAGTTTTTTCAATAGCAAAATCAACTAAATTGCCATTTTCAACTACACACACTCTTGTTCCCGTAATGTGAGTATCAATTATAATATTTTTCATTTATTGACCTCTTGCAAAAATTCCATTGCAGTCTTAATTTTATCACCATTTATAACAAGCTGTTTAGTCCTAATTATGTCATTAGTACCGATTTTCAGCGAATATTTTTCATTTAAAGCAGTTGTAACCCTATCTGGTCTTAAGTTAGGATTACCCGCTGCAAGCACCATTCTTATCCCATAATTTTCAACTTTAAAGCTGTAAATCAAAGGAGCTATATCTTGCGTTTTTTCGCTATCTTTAAACTTATAAGTAATAACCCATTCTTTACTATTTGCAGTGCTTTCTAACTGCTCTTTTAATCTTACAAAATCACCGCTAACAAAATATTCACAATAATTTACATTCTTTGCAAAATTAGGATTTTTCACACACTCAATACACTCAGTAGCTGTCATTCCGTTAGGCACATTATCATTAAACGCTTGCAAAACTTGCTCCGCTGTCATATCCTCATTTGCGATAACAAAAAACTCTTCCTCACTCGCAACACCTAACGGCAATGGATGAGATGTATATGTTATAGGGTGAGGATTAAAACCTTCCGACATTTTAATGCTAATATTTGCACGTGTTAAAGTTCTTTGCAAAACCCTCATACTATCAATGTGTGACACATAACATATGTTTCCCTTTTTTATATGTCTAATTACTTTCATTAATAGCACCTACCCATTTTATTAGCACCACAACCAGTACAATTTTGTTTGTCGCAAGCCTTAGTCTTAACAGCATTATAAGCATTATGCCTTTCTTTTAACAAATACTTTTTGCTAACCCCGTGTTCTACAAAATCCCACGGCAAAACTTCGCTCTCTTGCCAATCTCTTGTATAATCGCTCATATTAATGCCACATTCCTCAAATGCCTCGCACCATTTTTCGTAATCAAATCTTTCACTCCAGCCGTCAAACTTGCAACCTTTGGAATATGCCTTTTCAATTACGTCAAGCAATCTTCTGTCACCTCTTGAAAATACCGCTTCAATAACACTACTTTCCGCCCCGTGCCAGTTATATCGTACATTTTTAATATGCAAATTATCTATCAAAAATCTTTGTTTTTCCAACATTTCTTGCACGCTAATCTGCCTTTCCCATTGGAATGGTGTAAGTGGTTTTGGTATAAAAACACTTGTAGATACAGTTATATTGACAGGACGTTTACTTTTACTATACTGCCTTGCCATATCTTTAATTAATAAAACAATATCCACTATACCTTGCAAGTCCTCAGTTGTTTCAGTAGGTAAACCTATCATAAAATACAACTTGAACCCAGTATACCCACATTCTAAAGCGTGTTTAATAGTGTTTTTTATATTTTCCTCAGATATATTTTTATTGATAACATCTCTTAGTCTTTGAGTACCAGCCTCGGGTGCGAAAGTTAACGAACCTAATCTACCGCTACCCATATATTCTGGTTTATAACTATCCAAACGCAAAGACGGCATAGCAAGCCTAACGTCACCATTGCAAACACTGCTTTTAAGTCCAGTTATCAACTCGTGCAATGCGTAATAATCACTTGTAGAAAGGCTTGATAATGACAATTCGCTATACCCAGTATTCTCTACAAGTTCACGCCCATATTCCAACAAAGTATCTAACTTTCTATACCTTATTGGGCGATAATAAAAGCACGCTTGGCAAAATCTACAACCATTATTGCAACCTCTATAAAGCTCAAGCACAGCTCTATCGTGAGTAATCTCAATATTAGGCACAAGTATTTTTGTTGGAAAGTAGCTTGAATCTAAATCTTGTACAATCGCTTTTTTAACGCTACCACTAAAAGACTCAATCTTTCCATTAACAAGGTTTGGTTTTACTAGTTCGGGGATATATACTCCGTCTAGTTTACTTGCCCTTTCCAAAAATTCCGCCTTGCTTACTTTTGCTTTTTTGCACTCGTCATAAAGCAAAGTGAATTCTTTTAAATTCTTCTCACCCTCACCAATCAAAATTGCATCAAATATTTCCGCAAATGGTTCAGGATTAACAACACAAGGTCCGCCAGCAATCAATATTGGATAGTCACCATTTTGTCTATCTTTTGCCCTAAATGGTATACCAGCTAAATCAAGCATATACAATACATTTGTATACAACAATTCATACCCGATTGACATTCCAACTATATCAAATTCCTTAAGCGGTTTATGGCTATCTATAGAAAAAAGCGGGATATTATTAGCTTGCAATTGTTCCCCCATATCCACAAAAGGAGCAAAACAACGCTCGCAAACAATCCCCTCAAATTCATTAAGCATATGATATAAAATTCTGACACCTATGTTACTCATTCCAATCTCATAAATTTCTGGAAAACACAAGCACAGCCTTGTATTACAAGGTTTATCCATATTAGGCATATTAAATTCGCCACCAACATATCTTGCTGGCTTTTCTACTTGCATAAGTATTTGTTTCAGTTTTTCATTCATATGTACACGTTATATTTTCGTTCAATTCCTAAAATAATGTTTACTAATTTTGCTACAAATTAAATAAAAACCATTCAAAAATCGTACCTAAATCAAATTTTACATTACTAAAGCCGCCGCACCAATTATGCCCGCACTATTACCAAGGCTTGCTTTAACAACATCAATGTATGGCATCATACCGCTTTTTTCCAATGACGCATTTAGCTTTTCTTGCAATGGAAGCATAACATTTTCACCCTCGTGAGATATACCGCCACCAATAATAAACATTTCTGGATGTAATACATATCCAAGGTTTAAAAGTCCTTCAGATAAATAATGCAAGTATTGCTCAACAACTTTAGCACCAGCCTCGTCACCTGCATCTTTTGCTAAAAATGCTGTTTTACCATTAACCTCGCCTTGTTCCGCAACAATTTTGTGCATTAAGCTATTTGCATTTTCTGCCATTGCGTGTTTTGTTTGATTTATTAAACCAGTTGCAGAGGCATATTTTTCCCAACAACCAAGTCTGCCACAATTGCATTCCTCGCCGTCAATCTCAATAATTTGATGACCAACTTCACCGCCAGCACCACCATTGCCCTCGTACAACTTGCCTTCTATAATAATGCCACCGCCGATACCAGTACCCAAAGTAATCATAACGACATTTTCGTGACCTTTGCCCGCACCAAATCTTTGCTCACCTAATGCTGCCATATTGGCGTCATTACCAACGGCAATAGGCACATTAAAATATTGTGACATTTCCTCAACTAAATTTTCATTTTTGCAACCAATATTAACGGCTGATACTATCATACCTTTTTTACTGTCCACAGTACCTGGTATACCAATACCTATACCACCTAAGTCTAGTAAAGAAAAATCTGCCTCGCTAATTAATTCCTTTATCTTATCAGCAGTCCTTGCAAACATACTTTTAAAGCCTTTCTCTTGCTCTGTTGCAAAAGATTTTGAAATAATTATTTTACCCTCGCTATCCACAAGACCAATCTTTATACTCATTCCGCCAACGTCTACACCAACATAAATCATTTATAGCACCTCTTAACCTAAATTGCAAAAATCTTTTTTATAAAGATAGTATAACATACAATTATGTATATTTCAAGTATTATTAGAGATTTTTTACACGATAAATCAAATTAATTGTATGAAAAAATGTTCATCAATTATTATGATTGATGAACATTTTATATTCAGATTATATCAATTTTTGTAAAAAATGTCAATATTATTGCAATTTAAATAGCAAAAATAGTATTTTTCATTAAAAATATTGATAAATTTAACTTGTTTTATGCCAAAATGTTCATCAATCATAATAATTGGTGAACAAAATTTAAATAACCTAATCATTAATTTAATTACAATAAGGAGTAAAAATGGCAACGAAAAAGTCAAAAATTTTAATTACTATTTTAATTGTTACAATGATTTGTTGTCTATCACTTGTATTGGTTGCTTGCGGTGGCAAAGATGATAGCAGTGGAAATACTGAACCCCCACCAACCCATACACATAGTTGGAGTACAAGTTATTCTCAAGATGGACAGAACCATTGGTTTAGTTGTAGCAGTTGTGAGGAAAAGAAAGATTTGCAACCTCATAATTTTGAACGCAAATTTGATGAAATCGGAACGTGGGAAGAATGTACTGCTTGCAACTACGCAAAAGAAAAAAAAGAATATACAAAAGGCCTTAATTTTAGTCTTGATTATAGCAGTAATACTTATTATGTACAAAGTATTGGTGATGCAAGAGATGAAACTGAAATATTAATACCAAGCGTTTATAATGGTATTAGTGTTACACGCATTGGTGAATATGCCTTTTCCTATTCATCTTTAACCAGTATATATATACCTGATAGCATTACACAAATTGATTCTCAAGCATTCCGTTATTGTGTCAGTATGCAATATGTTTACATTCCAAAAAGTATTACCAGTATTGGTTATGAAGTATTCCAATATTGTAGTAGGTTAACCAATATTGAAATACCTAATAGTGTAACTAATATAGGCCTTAGTGCTTTTTGGGGGTGTTCTAAGCTTTCAAATATTGTTATTCCTAATAGCGTTACTAACATAGATAGTGCGGCATTCGCTGGGTGTATGAACTTAACAAGCATTAGAATACCTAAAACCATCAAGACTATAGATTCGGGGATATTTCAATATTGTCCTAAACTTACAATTTACTGCGAAGCTTTTAGTAAGCCAAATGATTGGGACGATAGATGGAATTTAGATAATTTACCAGTAGTTTGGGACTGCGAAAACAATAATATTGCAACAGACGGATATTTATATACAAACATAAACGGAATAAATTACGGTTTAAAAGATAACGTTGCTAAAGTTGCATCACAACCCATAACGCTATATGGTGAACTAACAATACCTAATACATTAACATATAAAAATAAAGAATACAATGTAAATAGTATTTGCAATAATGCGTTTCAAGATTGTACAGAGCTTACTAAAATAACAATTCCAAGTAGTATAACTCATATTGGTAGCGAAGCGTTCAGTAATTGTATTTGCCTTACTATTTATTGTGAAGCAACAAATACACCTAACGATTGGGAAAGTTCTTGGAACAAGTCAAATCGTCCAATAGTTTGGGACTGCAAAAACAATGACATTTCAACAGATGGATATATTTATTATATTAACAACGAAATAAAATATCTTTTAAAAGATAATAAAGCTATAATTGCTACACAAGCATTGACATTAAGCGGTGACATAACAATACCAAAAGAAATTGTTTATAAAAACACTGTGTATCCAGTAACTAATGTTGGTGAAAAGGCTTTTTATCAAAACAAGAATATCACAAGTATAACTCTACCAAATAGTATAACAAGTATTGATAATTCCGCTTTCTATGAATGTAGCAGTCTTGCGAATATAATCATTCCAAATAGCGTTATTAGTATTGGAGAAAATGCTTTTAAGGGCTGTACAAGCTTTACTAATATTGTAATTCCAAATAGTGTAACTAGCATTGGTAATTATGTATTTTCTGAATGTGAAAATCTAACAAATGTTACTATCAGCGAAAATCTTACTAGCATTAGCGATTATGCTTTCCAAGATAGTGGTTTATTAAATGTTAATATTCCAAATAGTGTAACTAATATTGGAAAAGCTGCATTTTGGGGTTGTGAAAGTCTTAAAAACATAATAATTCCAAACAATGTAATTACTATTGGCGACTCTGCATTCTATAGTTGCATTTCTGTTACAGACATTACTATTGGAAATAACATTACTATAATTGATAATTTTGTGTTTGGTCGTTGCACTAGCCTAGTAAATGTTACTTTTGGTAATAATGTTACTAGTATTGGTGAACAGGCTTTCTCTGTTTGCACAAACCTTACTAAAATTGTTATCCCAAATAGTGTAACTAGTATTGGAAAATATGCTTTTTCTAGCTGTACTAATCTTAATGATATCACTATTGGTAACAATGTAACCAGCATTGGTGAATTTGCTTTTAACAAATGTACTGGTCTTACTAGTATTATTGTGCCAGATAGTGTCAACATAATTGGTCAAAAAGCGTTTGTTGATTGTACTAACCTAACCAAAATTACAATTGGCAATGGCGTGACTAGTATTGGCAGTTCTGCTTTCAGTGGTTGTACTAACCTAACCAAAATCACAATTGGCAACAGCGTAACTAGTATTGGCAGTTCTGCTTTTAATGGTTGTACTAGTCTAACCAAAATCACAATTGGCAATAGTGTAACTAGTATTGGCAGTTATGCTTTTAATGGTTGCACTAGTCTTATTGAAATTATCATACCAAATAGTGTAACTAGCCTTGGTGGCTCTGCTTTTGAAGGTTGCACTAATCTAGAAAATGTTGTTTTAGGCAATGGTGTTGAAGAAATAGAGGCCAACACTTTTGAAAACTGCACTAATCTTACTACAATTACCATTCCAAAAAGTGTTACTATGATTGGATATAAAGCATTCTGTTGTTGTGAAAACCTTACAACTATTTACTATTTAGGAACAGCATCCGAATGGGGGGCAATTTACAAAGAGAGACTTTGGAATGATGAGACAGGTTATTATTCAGTAATTTACAACAACAATACTAACAACGATACCAATGATTAAAGTTTGCAATTGAATAGCATTACAACACAATTTTTGCATTAGTTTACTTTTATCTTTAAAACTACTAATTAATGCCAACGATAATCAATTTTAAAAGCTGTTAACGGAATTATTAGTAATGTGCATACCTATAAAAATTATGTTATGCTTAAAATGATTTTATAAACAAAACTTAGTAAAAATTAAGGGTGTAAGATAATTACTACAGTAAAGCTAAAATATTAAATTTTATACAATAACGTAAAAGCCACTAGCAATGCTAGTGGCTTTGTTGTTTGTATTTATTATGGTTTTATTACTTATGCCAAAAGTTATTGCAACACGCTTTTTAGCATAATTTTGTGGTCATAATTTTCCATTATTTCTCTTAATTTATCCTCGTCTATAACTGCACTTTCCATACCATTATCATCTACTACTATAAAGGTTGTCAAATAGTCTCTGTTTAAGTACCTAAATAACTCAAAAATTTTAGCTCTGTTACTTATGTAAACATCACGTGCAATCACACCTCTTTTATAATTTTTCACAAACGATAACCTACCTGCAATATGGCTATATTCTTCCTTTTGCCCGCCGAAAATCGACCCTATTAGCAAAAACACACCAATATTTATTAGTGAAACATTTTTTGTAACAATAAAACTTACTATGCCAAAAACTATCATTAAACTGCTTAAAACAATGCCTATAATTTTTAAAATTTTTAGTGCTTTTATTTTGTCTTTACAAAGGCTTAAAACCACTCTTGAACCATCAAGCGGAAAGCAAGGCAAAAGATTAAAAAGCATTAGCGTAATATTGCTATTAAAAAAATCTTGACTATAGGAATATGTTACTGGAAACAGCCACCAAATAGCAATAGTCAGCACTGCAAAAATACCATTACTTAATGGTCCTGCCAGTGCTATTACTATTCCCTCTTTGCGGTTAAATTTTTCACCACCATAAATCATTGCACCATAAGGCATTAAGGTAATTCTAGCCATTTGATAGCCATACTTTTTGCCAGCTATACTATGAGCAACTTCGTGGAGAATAACCGTTACAAAACAACTGAAAAATACCCAAGCCTTGCCTATAATTATGTAGTACAAGCATAACATAAAGTACAAAGGATGGATAGTTATTTTGTATTTTGTCAAGTTTTATTTACCAAATATAGATAAAAAAGTTTGTGCCAAAGTACCACTGCTTGCAAGTGTAATAATGCTAGAAATCAACATAATAACAGCAAACGCAGCACCAAAAATAGCTGTAGTATAGGCAATATCAAAAGCTTTCTTTTTATTTAGATTAAAGCCTTTAAACTTTTTATACTTTTTGCCAAGTTCTACAGAGATATTGTCATTAGGATAGTTGTTACATTCTACCTTTTCGTAATCGTCATATTTCATACTCACCCACTCTCCCTTTAGTTTACTAAGATAACATATGCAAGTATAAATAGTAATATACCAACTAACCAAAATATTTAGCAAATAATTTTTTCAAGTATTTTGAGGTGCTTTATAGCTTTCTGCCTCACCCTCAAAAACAAAGCTAATTTTGCCATCATTATTAGTGCAAATTTTCAAATCGCAGCATTTTATTTGCAGATATTTTGACATAGCACGTAACAAATCATTCTTTAAGCAATCCTCTATCATTTGAGGCATATGCAGTTTATCGTTTTTCAAAATTTTGGATAATCTAGAAAAACTATCTGAGCTATACTCTTTCGCATTATACATAATAACCTCTCAAAATTATTAATACCTCAAGCTCTTTTTAATATCATTTTAAGTTTTCCAACCATACCACGATATTGTGCAGTAGGGTCGTATAACCTACGTCTGCCAGTAATGTAATTATCTGCTACACACTCAAAGGAACGCATTGCAGTACATTCAGCCTTACCTATTTTACCTAGTTCAGTAAAAATATGAATTTTGTCATCATCTGGGATAACTCCAATAGGTGAAACATTTAACAATTTTGCAATTTCTGTAACGGACATCATTTCACCATTAAGCACCATATCACCACGTATACGATTTACAATCAAATTGACAGCACTTAGTTTATAGTTATGCAAAATGCTAATTACCTTATCTGCATCACGCAATGAGGAAACATTTGGTGTTGCAATAACCAAAGCTTCGCTACTTGGAGCAACCGCTCTATGAAAGCCTTTGTCAATACCAGCGGGACTATCAATAAAAATAAAATCAAAGCCATCGCTTAGTTTATTTATTAAGGTTCTAAAATCTTTCATACTTATATCATCGCTATTGTATGCACTTTGAGAGGGCAAAACATACATATTAGGTATTTCTGGTGAGGATACCAAAGCTTGTTTTATTCTGCACCGACCATTAATAACATCTGACATATCATAAACGACCTTGTCGTCTATACCAATAAGCACATCCAAATTATTCAAACCAATATCTGCATCAATCAATAATACCCTTTTACCACGATAAGCAAGCATAGCACCTATACTTGCAGTACACGTTGTTTTACCTACACCGCCTTTACCCGATGTAACTACAATTATTCTAGCCATATTCACCTCTTAACAAGTCTTTAAATATATTACCTATTTATTATACAATATAATAAAATGCTTAGAGTAAATTTTTTTGTCTAAAATATTCCATATGCCAAGAAAAATGTCATTTTTCAAAGTTTAGTGTAAAAATATATGATCTTGATTATACAAAACCTAATATTTATATTTAAAACTATTCATAACTAAAAAGCTTCTTTTAAAATATTAAGAAAATTTAAATATTTATTACTATTACAATTTGTCAACAAACAAATCAACCCCGTAAAACAAAAGGAATGACTCCAGTATTCTGAAATCATTCCAATTTATAGATTTTTTAATTTTACTATGTTTTGTTTTTCAGCAAAAAGAGTAAACTATGTGTCGTTAATTTTGCAAAAAAATCTAAATTAAACAAAAGCTAATGTTTTAACTTGATTAATAAACAACTAAAAACTTAAAATTTTAATAAAACGTAATTTACAACTACTTTGCTTTCAAATCATATAGAAATTAGTAACTTTAAGTTTAAAATTTTCTTATTTTTCGTGAGAGATATTTAACATTCTTGCAAGTTTTCCAGTATCATAAAAGAATTTACTACCGCCTTGAGCTACAACGAACTCAGGCTCGTCCATAATCTTAACATCTACAAACAAATGCTCTTTCAAATAGTTTGCAAGACCTGGCAACTTACTTGCACCACCAGCAAGATAAATACCATTTTGCTCAACTATATATTGATAAGATTTTGGAATCATTACCATAATAGATGCAGCAACCTCAATAATTTTATCAATCACACTTTGTACAAGTGGTTTTAATTCAGTAGCTGTTAGCTTAACTTCGTTTGGAGTATTGAAAGTAACTTTGTCACCTTTTACCACAATTTTTGAAAGATTATTACTTTCAAGTGATGCAAGGCTAAGCTTTATATCCTCACAATAAAGTTGATTAACCACCAATCTATATTTATCACCTACGTAATCAAAGATTGCTTCGTCAATGTCTTTACCGCCCACATCTATTGAACAGCCGTGTACAATGCCGTCATCACTTACAAGTGCAATTTCCGTATTATGAGCACCCATATTTATCAAAAACATTGCCTTATCATTATTTATAGTTTTTACAGATAATGGTGACTCAACAATTACAACCTCTTTAACACCTGCTTTGTAAAAAGATTCCTCAATTACACGTTTTTCAATATTTGTAAGTCCGCAAGAAACATTTACAATTACACTTGTATAATTTCTTAAAAACTTACGTGGTGCTAACCTATTGATAAAAGTTTTTATCATATATACAAACGCTTCCACGTTGCAAATACTACCATTTTTAATAGGCTCTATATTTTGCATACTTTTAACAGCCTCATTGCCACAAGCAACATAAACATACTTGCTATTTACATTAGCAGTCGCAACAACGCTAGGCTCGTTAAGAATAACTTGAGAGTCCTTATTTGCAATAACAATATTTTTACTACCAATATCCACACTTAAACAAATTTTATCCATTTGCTAAAAGCTCCTTACATACATTCAAAATTTTATCCACAGGTAAACCTATAATTGTATTAATATCCCCAACAAAGCTATCCACAACCACTCCGTCTTGAATACCATAGCTACCAGCCTTATCCATAGGCGAACCAGTAGCAATATAATCGTTTATAACCTTATCACTCAATTTTTTAAACAAAATATCGCATTTGTCATAACCACTAACTATCTTACCTTTATACGCAACAGCAAAACCACTATACACATAATGATATTTACCCGATAATTCCGCAAGCATTGCATACGCATCTGCCTTATCCTTTGGCTTGCCATATAGTATACCATTGTACCACACAATTGTATCACCACTAATTACTATATCATTGGGAAACTTTTGTGGTAAATCTGCAAGCTTAGCTTTTGCAAGTTCCTCAACTATTTTGCTTGGCTCGGTTTGTGTAAACTTTTCCTCCACATTACAAGTAACGACCTCTGTTACACTAAAATGTGGACTTAATAAATCATATCGTCTTGGGGATTTTGAGGCTAAAATTAATCTTTTATTTATCTTCATAATCATTTAAAGTTTGATTTGTGTTTTCCTCTTTTATTTGATTATTCTTCTTTTTAGCAAGCAAGGCATAGTAAACAATAACACCAATTAAACAAGGCGTTAATACACACACCAAAACTATAAATGGAATGTTCACTTTACTACCACTTGCAAGCAGTGTAAGAACAATGCTATAAAGATTACTAAAAATACTTGCCATAAAGCCCTCAATACACAAATTTAACAATTTACTTAATTATTTTATCATATTATTTAGCAAAAATCAATTACCCATACTAAATTTGCCTATTTTTTTATACCTTACTTAATTTTCTTGAATTTTGCCGTCAACAATATGCACAATTCTACCCATTTTATCTGCAACTTTTTGGTCGTGAGTTACAATGATAATTGTCTTGCCTTGAGAATTTAAGTTTGCAAAAATATCCATTAGCTCGTTTGCAGTTGTGCTATCCAAAGCACTTGTAGGCTCGTCTGCAAGTATAATATCTGGGTCATTCACCAATGCCCTTGCAATGGCAACCCTTTGTTTTTGTCCGCCAGATAGTTCCCTAACTTTAGTGTTTTTCAAATTTGTTAACTTAAGTCTATGCAAAATTGTATCTATTCTATCATTTTGCTCCT
>CAJTZR010000014.1 GCA_910584035.1 uncultured Christensenella sp.
TACCCCCGATTTTCGGTGGGTATTTTCAAAAAATCGACTTTTTACAAAATCTTGACTTTACAAAAAACTAAACAAGGCAAAATATTTCATTTTGCCTTGTTGTTTTTATTAGTTACTTTTTGATTTTTCAAGCCACTTAGTGGCTTAAAATAAACTTTATTATATATTAACTTATAAAAGCAAGTATATAAACAATTAAAGTAACTACTCGTAAGATTACAAAATTTAACTTATAAAGTATTGCTTTATAAAAATAACAAGATACACAATGTATCTTGTTATTTATGTTGATATATGATTTTTAATTATACAAGATTATTCCTCTTCGTCTGGTTCTTGTCCATATTCCTCACGTGAGAATTTATCCACAAAGTTATTGTCAGCTTTTTTGGCAACTAGGTATAAGAATAGTGCCAAATAACAGTCTGCAAGTTGCGAACATACAGCTTCGCCGTGCAAAAAGCGATATTGATTGCAACCTTGTATAGTATACTTAAAGTTCTTTTTAAAATTTTTCTCGATTTCTTTCATTCTTACTTTTGCCCATTCACGAGGGGTAATTTCATTCACATCGCTAATACCTAAACAAAAAGCGAATATATCCATTACATACAAAGCAGATTCGTTAACTTTACCGCCTCTCATTCCATCAGGATAAATCACTCCACCTTGAGGGCGATTTTTCTTGTCATAAATTGTAAACAGACCAGTTTTACGTCCGTCATCATTTGTTGTGCTTGAATAAAATGCAGAATAAATTTGCTTAAAATTACGAGTCACACCACTTGGCAAATCTTGTTCCGCAATTTTAGAAAAGATAAAAGCTTTAATACCAACACCAATATAGCTAATAGCAAATGGACTACGAGTATCAAACCTATACAAAAGCATATCCTCTGCCACATTGTAGCCTTGCATATCGCCATCGTCTTTTGATGAGAAACAAGCTCTATATGCTAAAATTGCCTTTTCACGCAATTCGGCAGAAAGTGAATTTTTACTAATCATTACACTTGCAAGATATAACAAATTTGCATTATCCATATTTACTATTGTTTGGCACTCAAATAAATCATTACTACTACCATCTGGACTAAAGTTGTAATTTATTTCATAATCTTTAGCTTTTTTAATTTCACTATTAAGCACATTTATAGCAAGTTGTTGGTCACGAATATTCAATTTATCCCAAACAAGCCAACAAACATAGAGTAATTCTGTTACTACTTGCAAATGTTCGTCATTAAGTCCCCAACCACCGCTGATATTTGCACTATGGTGATACAAACAAGACCTCAATAATTTCATATACCTATCTCTTGCAACAAAAAGCTTAAAGCCAACCTCACTTTCGTCATAAAACTTGAACTTGACACACGCCGCGATAGTTTTTGCTATATAAACAGACTGCCTTATCATTCTATCATAAGGACCTTTCATTGCAAGGTATTCGTTTTTGCTTTCCTTGTTGAAGCCTTTACCTTTCCACCACTCATTTAAGCTGTACTTTACAAACTTGTTAATGATTTTGCCTAAATCTTCTGCTAAATCACCGCCCAATGGTTCTGGTTCTACTTGACTCCATTCAATTTTTTTAATATCTTTTATATTCAACATTGCTCTTCCACCTCTATTGGTACAAACTTAAATGTTTTATAATCAAATAAACCTTTATCACTAATTTTTAGTTCTGGGATAACTACCAATGCCATAAAAGATAACGTCATAAATGGCTCAACATTAGGACTAACTTTTAAAGTTGATAAAGCAAACTTATTCAATCTATCTGTTTTTTGTGCAATGTAATCAATATCGCAGTCGCTCATTAAACCTGCAATAGGTAGTTCCAAAGTGTCATAAACTTTGCCGTTATGCACAGCTGTCATACCACCGCCAACTCTCTTTATTTCGTTCACCGCAAGTAGCATATCTTTATCATTATCACCGCAAACGATAATATTATGACTATCGTGTGAAATACTTATTGCCACCGCACCATTAGTTATGCCATACCCCTCAATTAAACCGATACCAATGTTACCAGTACTTTTGTGTCTTTCAAATACACAGATTTTAGATATTCCCTCTGTCTTAAAATATTCGCCGTCTTTGACATTTACCTTACGCACTAAGCTAGAAGTTGTAACATTATGCGGTTCAATGCCGATAACTCTAACTTTGTCACTATTTAATTTAAGCCTAAAGTCCTCAATCTTAATATCCTTACAATGTACAGTATTGCGTGTTGCTATATCAAATAAACTCTTTGCCTCAAAAAGTGCTTTTCCGTCTTTTGCAACAAGTACACCTTTTTTATAAACTTGCAGAATATTAAACTCGTAAATATCATCAAGCACAACTATATCGGCTATTTTCCCAGGAGCTAAAGCACCTCTATCCTCAAGTTTATAGCACTCTGCCGCATTTAATGTAGCCATTGTAATAGCATCTACTGGCGATAGTCCCATCTGTATTGCAATTTTAATATTGTTATTAATATGTCCTATAGTTTGCAACTCATAAACTTGTTTATCGTCAGTGCAAAATACCAAACGCCTTAAAGTTTTGCTGTTGATAACTCTAAACAAATCTCGCAAGTTTTTTGTAGCACTTCCTTCTCTAACAAGCACATACATACCACGCCTTAATTTAGCACAAGCCTCTTGCAATTCCACACATTCGTGGTCGGTAGTTATACCCGCAGAGACATATGCATTTAACTCTTTGCCTTGAGCAAGCGGAAAGTGTCCGTCAACAATTACACCCCGATTTTTGGCGTGTTTTAGTTTATTTAATACATCTTTATCTCTATAAATAACGCCTGGAGCATTCATAAATTCCCCTACGCCGTGGCAAACATTTAACAAGTTATCCACGCCATTGGCATCTATGGTTGCACCATTACTTTCATATGGAGTAGATGGCACACAACTTGGTGCCATAAAGATAGCATCAAAAGGTGTTTGTTTGCTTTCGTTTATCATATAAAGCACACCTTGCTCACCGCATACATTTGCTATCTCGTGAGGGTCACAAATACCAGTAGTTGTACCCCAAGGTAATACAGCTTTTGCAAAGTTAGCAGGTGAAAGCATTGTACTTTCAATATGTAAATGTCCGTCAATAAACCCTGGTGACAAATACTTGCCTTGCATATTTTCCTCTACCAAACCAGAATATTCACCTATCCCAGCAATGTAGCCGTCACAAATAGCAATATCAGCGACTTCAATTTCGCCAGTGTAAACATTAATAATATTACCGCTTTTTAAAACCAAATCGGCTTTTTCCTCACCCATTGCTACTGTTATTAATCTTTCCATACTTTCCTCATTGCCCTTTTATTTTATCATTAATACCTCTTAAAGTCAAGATAAAAGTTCCTTTTACCCTAATTGCAAAATGCGTTTTACTGCAAAATAATGACAATTTTGCTAAAAGTAAATAAAAACTTTTATACCTCGCATAAAGACAAACCTTAGTCGCATACAATATACCCTAAGGAGGATGATTTGATGGATTTAGATTTAATGCCCTCAGACGAGCAAATTAATATGATGAATAAAGAATATAACGAGTTGCACCGCCGTAAAAACTTGCTTTGTACAGATTGCAAGCAAACTTGTTCTTTGCCACCTACACAACCAATATCGCTTTGCAAAAGCAAAAAATGTGGAACCGACCCAAAACAAACAAAATTATTTGAGCGTATATATTTTGCACAGCAAGACTTGATAATGGCACTTAAGCAACTATATACTACTGCTCCACACAATGTTAAAGATGATATAGCGGATATTATTAAATTGAAAAAGACTGATTCCAATTTAGCATTAAAATGTTATTATAGCGTTACAGATAATAAAATCAGCTATGCACCAATATTAAGCCACGAGGAAGATTATTGTAGATTGCTTAAAAAAATCATCTCAATGCAAAAGCAACTTTTACTTATGCTTAATAAAACCAAATATATGTGTGCGTACAGCAAAAAGATTATTCAAAATGAATGGACAGTAAGCTACATACTGACAACTATAGGAATGTATTGCAGATTTTAATTTAAAATGTATATTGCTTAATTGATATGTTGTGGATATTAAAATATTAATAAAACAATTAAATATTTACTTACAAAAATATTATTAGCAAAATTATATTAAAAAAGATATATTTTCAATCGCATTTGAAAATCAAACATTCTAATTTTATTAAAAGTTTGCAAAAACTATCAAAAATCGGCACTAATCACTTTTTTAGTGCCGATATATTGTTAATTTACAATGCAATTAATATTATTGTATTAATTTTCTATATAATACTTTCTCTAGTATAAAATCTCTTTCGCTAGAATTTACGCTGTATCTTTTTCACAAACAAATTCTACACCAAGTAATATAGAAAAGCCGTTTAGTTTTCTTTTTTCCACATTTACTTATGATAATAACTTATTGCAAGCAAATTGCAAACCACTATTAGACAGCATTATTTCTCTTAATTTATTAGTTATTTTTTATTCTATCCTTAGTATCTCAACATAGACATAATGTTGTTTACAAATTTCATATTTTAACCTTTCCAATTTAAATTGCCTAAATGTATAGCTTTATCGCTATTATATACAGCTTTCAATTCCTCTTTTGTGCTGTAATTTTCCGCATACTCTGGTAGAAAATCTCTTTCGCCAGCATTAACACTTGTATCTTTTTCGCAAACAAATTCCCTACACCAAGTTATATAGAAAAGCCATTTAGTGTTCTTTTTCCACATTCTATCTACATTAGGCACAAAATCTACTTCACTCATACAAATCATTTTGTTTTTAGATATTGAATATGTTTGTCTAAACCTTTTTGAATTTGAGGTATCCTTTAAATATTCCTTTCTTAAATCTTTGCCATAGTAGTAAGGGTCGTCACCTAACATATCGCATTTATCGTCACCAACGTACCACTCACCACCCTTTTGAGGATTAGTTACCCATATCAAGTTATTAAGTTTATGGTAATTTGTCATTCTGTCATACATAATGTTCCACAGCTCAACATATTCTTTACCGCTATCAGCACCCCACCAAAACCAACCACCACTTGCCTCGTGCAGTGGTCGCCATAAAACTGGAATATCCAAGTCGGCAAGCTCTTTCAATTTATTTGCTATTGTATCAATATTATCAACTAAAGTCTTGTACCCCGCAGAGTTTTTATCATAAATAACATTTTTTAATCTAAAATTAGTTTTATCAGTATAAAAATGTGATTGGTCACCTTGCACAATTGGAGAGTTCCAATGCCAAGTTAATAAAACTATTCCGCCTCGATTATAAATTTCCTTTGCTTGGTCAATGCTATAGTTTTCATCAGGACTATATAAAGCTTTTTCCAAGTCCAAACCGATTATTGCGGGATATTTGCCAGTAACTTTATAAACTGCTTGAATCTCTGTGGCTTTGTACACAGACATATATCCGTTTTCGTCTTTGAACATATCTTTATCATAACCAGCATATTCGTTAACAAACTGACCAGTAATTAAACTTTTGCCATAGTTAGCTAATAAAAAATCATATAGCTTAACAGCATTTTCACTAGCGTTTGGATTGATTAACTTTTTATCAACTTTGTCATAATGATTTTTTGGAATACAACCAACCAAACTTACAATAAGCAAAGTTAGCATAATCATACTTAAAGCTACTTTAAAAACTCTTTTTCTCATAATTTACCTTTTAATACCGATTTTTGATAGCTTTTTAACTTATTTTAGCACAAAATTTAAATCTTTTTAAGTTCATAGCCGTCCTTGCTATCAAGTATATTGTAACCTAATGCTGTAATCTTACCTCTTAGCTCGTCAGCCTTTGCCCAATTCTTTTCTTGCTTTGCAAGTTTTCTTTCCTCTGCAAGAGCAACTACCTCGTCTGGGAAATTGTCCTCAATATCCTTTAAAAATTCCTCAACTTTATCCAATGATAAACCAAGTACTTTATCCATTTCCAACGCTAGTTTGTAAACATCTGAGCATAGTGGCAGTTTAGTCATTTTCCACAACACACCCAATGCCATAGGTATATTGATATCGTCATTAATAGCTGCATCAAACTCGTCTTTGAATGATTTTAAAGTATCCTCGTCAACCAAAGCCAAACCATAGCTATGACTTCTTAAATAACCACACAATCTTATATAAGCTACTTTTGCAGCATTCATACCCTCAAAAGTAAAGTTTAATTTTTTCCTATAATGAGCATTTAAGCAAAAATATCTAAACACCATAGGACTATACCCCATTTCCTCAAGTTGAGCGATTGTGTAAGTATTTCCAAGGCTTTTACTCATCTTGCCATTGTCAACAAGCATAAATTCACCGTGCATCCAATAATCTACAGATTTTTTACCAGTTAATGCCTCATTTTGAGCAATCTCATTTTCGTGGTGAACTGGAATATGGTCAACACCGCCAGTGTGAATATCAAACACTTGACCTAAATACTTTTGGCTCATTGCGGAACACTCAATATGCCAGCCAGGGTATCCCATTCCCCAAGGGCTTTGCCATTGTTGGATATGATTAGGGTCTGCCTTTTTCCAAACCGCAAAGTCTTGCGGATTGCGTTTTTCGCTATTAACCTCTACTCTTGCACCAGCAATTTGCTCTTCAAGATTCAGTCTTGAAAGCTCGCCATACTTAGGAAATTTACTAATATCAAAATAAACGCCGTCACTTGTCTCATACGCAAAACCACTATCAACTAGCCTTTTAACATAATCAATCATATCGTCAATATGTTCTGTTGCCTTTGCCAAAATCTCTGGTAAACCAATATTAAGCTTAGCCAAATCAGTCATAAAGATATTTGTATAAAAATCGGCAATCTCCTTTGGTGTTTTACCAGTTTCCTTTGCACGTTTATCCATTTTATCCTCGCCCTCATCGCCGTCACTAGTCAAATGTCCAACATCAGTAATATTCATTACTCCTTTTAATTTATATCCGTCATACTTAAGTACTCTACGTAACAAGTCCATAAATACATATGTTCTTAAGTTACCAATATGAGCGTAGTTATACACTGTTGGTCCGCAAGAATACATAGTAATCTCACCTTGTTTTAATTCCTTAAATTCCTCTTTTTTTCTACTTAAAGTGTTATAAACTTTTAACATTTCGCACCTCTTTAAATTTACAAATACTTTTATTTTTTAATTAATTTGTTATTTTACTAGCAACAATACATTGCTATATTATCTTAATCATTATTTTTTGTTGTAATTTCGCTTTCTTTTTTATCTTGTTTATTCTTTTCACGTTTTTCAACTAACATTTGCAAATAAGCCTCGTCCTCAATGACATCTGTATTGCAAATTGAATACTTGCAAGACTCAATACCCAATTTTTCCTCAAGTACAGCAAGTCTTTTGCACAATCTTGAAAACTCTTGCAATACTGGGTCTGGAACGTTTTGGTTAAGGTCAATTTTTGTTTCGTGCCTTTTTACAATTCTACCTGGAACGCCCACAACAGTGCTATGAGATGGCACGTCCTTTAAAACAACTGAACCAGCACCGATTTTGCTATACTCACCAATAGTAATAGGTCCTAAAACCTTTGCACCACTACTAATCATACAATTATTGCCAATAGTTGGGTGACGTTTTCCAATGTCTTTACCAGTACCGCCAAGGGTAACACCTTGATAAATTGTTACATTGTCGCCAATCTCGCAAGTCTCACCAATTACCACACCAACGCCGTGGTCAATAAAAACACCTTGACCAATTTTTGCTGCAGGATGAATATCAACCCCCGTTAGACGTCTAGTTTTTGCAGATATAAGTTCCGCTATTCCGTGCATATTATGCCTGTAAAACCAGTTAGCACGCCTATGCCTACGTATAGCCTTAAATCCACCATATGTTAAAAATACTATTAATTTACTTGTAGCGGCTGGGTCTCTATCCATTACCGCTTGTAAATCTGCTTTAAATTGTTTCATTTTTATTCTGCCCCTTTGATATAATAAATCACCTACAAAATCATAGTTAATTAAATTTATTTAGATTAAATATTGTTGAACTTTGATTTTATTGAGGGAACACCTCTCAACCCATATCCAATATTATTAAAATTTTATTTAACTATGTTTTTGCCCTATTAATTTATTTTGTAATATCACAAATTAATTAAATAAATTTACTGCTAAGTTTTAAAATAAAACTTATTTAATAAAAAACACGGCATAACATAAAGACGCTATACCGTGATTCCACTTTAATTTAACAACTGAAAAGTTGCCCTCATATGCAGTTAACGATGCCCCGAGCGACATTTCCTTCGCTGACTTATGCCAATGCACTTCACAATAGCTAGTATTAGTAGGCTTACACCCGATGACCTACACTCTCTGTAATCTATGCTAAAGTTACTCTTTTGACAATTTTGTGGCAAGCCACAATCGTCCTATAAAATTGTAATATTTAATAAAATTTTTATTCCTATAAAAATTTGTTTCTATTAAAGTATATTATCCAAGGTCATAGCGAAGCAACTCGCAAAGTTATTTTGCATTGACCGATGTTAATTCACTTTAGAATTACTTGCATAGCAAGCTATTGCGTTAGCAATGAAAATTTATATTTTTATAAAAATTTTATTTCTAATAAAGTATACCATATTACCATATGATTGTCAATAAGATTATGTGACAATAGCTTGTTAGGCAATTTTGCATTTATTATAATGTAATATTTACCTCGCCACTTGCACTATTATTGTAATATTTATCACCAATTGCAACTACAACTAATTTAGTTGCACCAGTTAATTCCTCTTTAGTGAAAGTATAATTCAATCTATCTGCACCAACCTCAAGTATACGGCTACCATCTGCTGTTACAAGTTCAATTCTATATCTCTTAGCTCCTTCAACTTTACCCCAACTGAATACTACCAAATCATTTTCTACAACTTCCATTTTTACTTGTGGGGTAGCCAAATCACCCATTATTGGAGGGAATTTAGCATATGCCTTTTCACTTGAATTTATACCATCAACACTACTCTTTGCAACAATTGTAATAGAGTGATTACCTGGTACAGCAAGCAATGGCTTAAATCTTTCGTCATCACTTAAGATATAGCTAACTACTTCCTTAGCTTTGTCGTGTTTCATAGTAAGAAGAATACCATCAAACATTACGTCATAACTTTCGGCAAAATCAACACTTGTAAATGAAAGCACATATTTGCCATCGGCATTTATTGTTACCTTAGGGTCGCCTACTCTCTCAAGAGTTATAAAGTGAGTGTGCTTTGTATAATAAGGGTCGCTATCACTTACAAATTCAGGCTCATTAGAACGCAATACAACTTTAATTTCGTGAGTGCCGACCTTGTTAAGGATACCACCACCTAAATTATAAACATAACCATCGCTACCAGCTATTTTATCATTATTAACATCAAATTCAAGTACTTGAGCATCATTATCAATGTATACAATTACTTTTGTAGCCTTAATATCAACAGATGATAATTCCAAATGCACTTCTTGACCATCTCTTTTTACAATTATAAATTGAGGTGTTTCCAATTGACCAGTGTAGCTAACTTTACAATTTTCCCACTCAACATCACTATTAACATCAAGCCATAATTGCTTAGCACCAATTATTTTGCCAACTTTGCAATTCTCTTTAACATAAACAAGTTTACCACCAGTGATAGTTCCAAGCTCTTCCTCGCCAATTTTGTTGTAGCAGTTAGCTCTCAATCTTAGCTCTGCACTCTCATCCAATGTAACGTTTTGAATATCACTATTAGCATACAATCTTGAATTTTGCAAATTAATATCGATTTTTGTAGGGTTATTTAAAGTTAAACTACTATTTTTAGCAACTAGCTCGTTACAAGTTTCGTCAAACTCAACTTTATTTAGCACTACTTCACTTGACTCAATATCAAATACTTCTCTTGCACCAACACTGCCATTAAAGTTAGCTTTACCTACGTGGTCAAGCTTAATTGTGCCAGCCTCCATATTAGAAAACATTGTTACGCTTGTAGCATTTTTAATTACAACATGTGTAGCATTAATGCTACCACCGCCAACAAATTCCTTGCCAGACTTATTGCCCAATACCATTTCGCCACCATTCTTGGCTTCCAATGTCAAAGTACCATTTACAATAAGAGTCTTTTTGTTAAAGTCAACATCTAAACCGATTGTTAAATCACCATTAACCGTTATATCCTTTTGTAAAACGATAATTTCCTTTTTGTCCTTAATAGGCTTTTGGAAATCTTCCGCACTATTGATAAACACCTTAGGTGCATTTACAACCAATACAGGTATCAAAATAGACAATGTAATAATAACTACCAATACTGCAACTGCAATAGTTATTGTCAAAGCCTTTTTCTTTTTAGGTGACATTTTGCCTTTATCATTGCCACCCTTTTTATTCTTTTTACCTTTTTTATCTGTCTCGCCCTCTGCTTGCTCCTCAGCGTTGCTCTCACCCTCGCTACTTGCAATTACCATATTGCTACCTTGTGCAGGAACTGCCTCGTCATCATTCGCATTAGCATCTACATTCTCGTTGCTTTCTACATTTTCACTATCCGCAATATCAGTCTCGTCACTTTCTGAATTACCGCTTTCATTAGCATCGCTCTCATTGCTTTCCGCATTATCCTCGTCAATTACCTCGCTTTCATCCTCAACTTCACTCTCAGTATTTTCACTTGGAATATCGCTTTTAGCAACCTCGGCATAAATATCTTGCTCGCTATCGTTAATATCACCAGCATATTCCTCGCTTTGCTCGCTTGGAATATCTGCATTATCTATATTATCTAATTCGTCACTAGTCTCTTCTATATTTTGTTCAATAGGCTCGCCTACAACTTGACTTTCAAATGTAGTATCACCATCAACAAAATTATCCTCAACTATTTCCGAATTGTCAGACTCATATAATTCTTTTTTGTCCATATCATTACCCTCATCTTTATTCAAAAACATTTCCACTAATTCATCGCCAGAATTTAATAGTAATCCAGTTTTTTTGCACTCATTTTCAGTATATGCAAAAGCACCATCTTTAATACAAGTACTATCATAAATTACAAACGGAATTGGTTCACTGCTATGAGTTTTTGTAGCAAGTGGTGTTGGATGGTCTGGACAAACAAGTATCCTTAAATCTTCACCCTCAAGCTCTTTCAAAATATAACCTACAACTTTCTCGTCAATTAGCTCTATAGACTTAACTTTACCCTCTGTGTCGCCTTGGTGACCGCATTCGTCTGGGGCTTCCATATGTAAGTATACATAGTCATAGCCATTGCGAATAGCATTAACACACGCTTCAGCTTTACCACTAAAGTTAGTTTTAACAGTACCAGTTGCACCCTCAACCTCTATAACATCCATACCGCTTGCAATAGCAATACCCTTAAGCAAATCAACAGCGGATATCATAGCACCTTTTAAACCTCTTAAGCCTTTAAAGTCTGGCAATGATGGCTTGCTACCCTCACCCCATAACCAAATGCTGTTTGCTGGGTTCTTACCCTCCGCTATCCTCTTAAGATTAACTGGGTGGTCTTTTAAAATATCGTATGATGCTACCATTAAAGAAAGCATTTCCTCGCCGTATAAGCCACGAGGCAAATAGTCTCCAATAACTCTGCCACTAATATCGTGAGGTGGTGTATATTCTGTACCACGTTCGCCGTGATGTCTAATTAAACAATGTCTATAACTTACACCGCTGTAAAAATCAAAAGTTTGACTGCCTAAAGCATAATGAACTGCCTTTATTAACTCTGCAGCTTCCTCACTTGAAATTTCACCCGCACTATAGTCAACCATAGTTTTATCAAGATAATTTTCCTCATCAGATAAAGTAACTAGATTGCACCTTACAGCCAAGTCATCATCAGCCATATTGACACCAATACTCAATGCCTCAAGCGGTGACCTACCACTATAATATTTTAATGGGGAATATCCCATAACAGATAAGTTCGCAACATCACTACCAGGCTTAATTCCGTCTGGTACAGTTTTGCACATACCGCAAATACTGCGATTTGCTAAGCTATCAATGTTTGGTTTGTGTGCTACCTCTAGCGGTGTTTTGCCACCAAGCCCATCAAATGGGGTATCTGCCATTCCGTCCCCTAAAATTACTATGTATTTCATAAACAACCTTTATTAAAAATTATTTGTCTTTAAAATTAAGTTAACTCAACAATATACAAGCTACTGCTTTTCTATATCAAGTTAAATAAAATATGAATTGTTTGCTATTTAATTTAAGTAAACTTAACAATACAAACGCTATCGTTTTTTTTATTAAATTAAACACGATTTGCATTTGCCTTATTTTAGTTAACCTCTATATAAAAGCTGTGCTTTTAATATATTAAGTTAGAACAATTTGCATATTTTATTATTTAATATTAAGTTAAATATATATAAAAGCTATCGCTTTTTATATCAAGTGTGCAACAATTTTAATTAATGTGTGTTACTGCAAAATAGAATTCTAATCACTTAACAATAACTTACAATAATTTGAACTATAAAATCAAATTTTAACCCACATTAAAATTATATTTTTATAATAATATATTATTAATATAATTATACACTTTATTATCCGTTAAGTCAAGAAAAATGCATTTTATTATCCCAAAACACTTTATTAGCTGTCCAAATCAACTAGGTTTAACACATAATCTAAATTTTTGCAAACCGACTTAATTTAACTATTTATTATACACAAGCATTTTTATTGCTTTTTTTTGATTTTATTTTAAATTTTTATTTCCCAACCATAGCGTAGTTTTTTCTTATATAAAAATACTTTTACCACAACTATAGTGTTAATTGTATCTATGTAAAAACAATTTAACCGCAACTATAGCGTTATTTTTATCTATGTAAAAACAATTTAACCACCAATAGTTTTTATCTATGCAAAAACACTTTGACCAAATTATCATAAAATTTTTTACCAAAGCACTTTGACACCAGCTTTTATACAAACAAAAACCCACTTATAAAAGTGAGTTTTTTGTGTTATAACAAATTTAATTTAATTTAATCTTTAGTGCTTTTTATCTTTTGCACATTGTAGTTTGATTAAACTTACATTGTTTACAAGCTATTTTACATATCAATATTTATGTAATTGCCAAATGCTAATTTATCAAACATTTAACTATCCAAAATTATCCAACTACTCTTTACTTACAACTAAACAATGATTTTTTTGCTATTTTACATTTTTATATTAATGTAATTGCTATCAATGTTTAATTTTTTATAAAGTATAATCAAACAATTTCTTTAAGTATTACACCTTAATATTTGCAATTTTACACATTAATTTAATTTATGTAAGTGCAACTTAAAGTGCTTAATAAAAACTTTTGTTTTTTAACAATATCTCTAAAACATTGTCAAATTTTTCACCATTAACTGTTAATGTAGAAACAATATCAGTATTGTTACCAAATCTACACTCTAACTCTTGCATTGTAATAACTATGCTTAATTGATAAATGTTACCTTGTCTTACATACTCTGTAAAGTCATTTTCAGTAAAACCAAACAATTCTACCTTTGGTTTATTTGCCTTTCTAATCTCATCTTCAGTCATATCCTCAGTAGAACCAGTAATATAAGATTGACCAAAACCACCATAAGTGAATGTTAAGTTAATGTATAGAGTATCACCATATTGGAAAGACCTATGTCTTAATGATGTTTTAGGATAATCATTGTCCTCTGTTGATTCATCTGTAACATCAGTTATAGTCATATTATTAATAGCATATAACGTTAAGTCCTTATCTAAAACTTGAACTAGGCTATCATTTACTATGTATTTTCTATTAGCTTTCAAAGTAATAGCTCTACCAAAATGCTCCCAAGTAACTTCACCATCTTGAATCAATTGTACTGTTGCAGGGTCATCATTACCCTCATATACAGTCCTAAAGAATACAACTCTGCCCTCAATACCTTGGATATTGTCAATTTTTTGCCACTCTTTGAATTTCCAACCCATATTTTGTGGCAATGTATATTGTCTTGATGGTACATCACTATCTGCTTGACGTGTTCTTAATACAGCACCATAGTTATCTGTATAATATTGCAAATATTTTGACTCATCTCTAGCGACATATACTGCCTCAAGCTTAATATCGCCCTTGATTTTAAAGAAATCACTTTGTTTATAAGTCAAATATTTCCTACTGTCATCCATATTTGTGAAAGCAGTATAATTACTTGACCCCTCAACAAATCTCCAGCCTACAAATACTTCACTATCAGTTGGTGCAGCTTGCAATGTGATTTTATCACCATATCCGTGTTTACTAATTGAAGTTTCGGCTTTATCTGCATAATTGATTTCAACATTATATTCTTGTGCTTTATAATTTTTCCAACTAATGCTTTTCAATGCACCAGATGTATTAGATTCAGCACCACTATTAGTTACAGTGTATTCAATATAATACAAACCTCTTGCTGTTTGAGTATACTCTGTCATATTACTACTATCAAACTCGTATGTGTTACCATTTGCAGTAGTCAATATAATTCCGTCTGCTGTAAAGTGTCCATCGTTAAATCTTGCACTAATTCTAATTTTACGTTTTTCATTATTCTTATCCGCATCACCAAAATCTCTATTATTAACGATTTCAAACTTACCGTTTACTGCAGCACCTCTAATATATATACCATCTTCTACAGTAATCTCGTGAGGTAATATATAAGCTGTGAAAGTTGTACTTTCATTATATACATCATCACTTACTGCAGATTTCAAAACGTAGTTGTTTGAAGATGGTCTTAACATATGATGTCCAGCCACATTCAAATCAATTGTAACTACACCATTACTATCTGGATTAAATTTAGTCTCTTGCCACAACATTGCCTCGCCATCAACTAAACCTGAATTATTAGGGTCGCTCTGTGACTTGCCAAAAGTTACTTGGATATTATCAAACACTGTTGACTCACCATAAGCATATCCATCAGTAGTTGAAACAATCAAATCTCTCTTTAAAATTTCAAGAGTTCTGTCCATACCAGTTACATCATTAAGAGTAATCAACAATCTCTTATCAAGATTTGCATATGCAACAGTAGTTTCTTCAGTGTCCCCGTCTTTAACTTCGCAATACAACTCAACTGGAGCACCACCAGTAAGCTTTTTAGCATTCTTAAGGTCACCTACATTACGTATTCTCAAACCTTGGTCATACAATTTATAACCACTGCCATCACCAATATTAACCTTAAGCTTTAATTGATATGTAGTACCATTATAATATAATTTCTGATACTCGTTACCATTTCTTCTTGCTCTATTTTGGTCTGACATCTCTTGCCAAAATTCACCTTGTTTGTTTGAATTCTCATAAATATCTTGAGAGGCATTTGAACTATTTGCATTTACTTTAGTATAAAAACCAATCTCACCTTTACCAGTATTACCTACATATATTTTTGCATCAGCAGTCTCATAATAATTTGGGATATCCTCACTTGTAGCACCTCTGTACAAATTATCATATACCAATCTACCATACAAATCCCACAACAACTTACCCTCTGGGACAAATATCATAGCTTTGTCATATACTGGAACTTTTTTATCTTCTACAATGTCATATACATCGTGACTGAAATAATACTTTATCTCATTTTGATTATTACCATTATCATAGCCCCTTGTTTGCAATCTAACCATTTGGCTAACTGGTCTATAACCAGTATCACTATTTGAGTTTTGCGTTGAAGCTTCTGGATTATCTGGATGTGGACTTGTTATATTGCTTGTAGTACCACCATTCGCATTTTTGTATATCATATTAGTTGGTTGAGTACCCTCTGCAACGAATATGCTTTTTAATACGGTAGCATATTTCTTTACTATGTCTTGAATTCCAGCTATACCATAATCAAAACTACCTTGAAGGTCACCCCAAGTTCTCAAGAAATTCATATTACCAGTAACCATTGCGGAACTTATACTTCCTGAAACATTTGATGCGACTATACCGCCAATTATTTTATAACCTGTATATTTATTTTTCTCAGCAAAAGTCCTAACATCTGCATCTAAGTATGCACCCGTTTCAACATTCAAATATGCGTTGCTCATTTTGCCATTGCCAAACATTGCACCACAAATACCACCAAGCAATGCAGCTCCAGTAGAAGCGTAGAATGTTTTATCATCATTTACATTATACCACCAACCAGAAGCGGCTTCTATTTTCATACCAGAATTTTGTTTCATAGTGCTACTTACATTTGTAATTGAACCGCCATCATTAACACCTACAACCAAACCTTGCATAATAGCAGCAATGGTCTTACGATTTGAAAAAATATGGTCGCTCCAAGTTGAGCCATCATCTCTATTACCTCTAAAAGATGACGCATATAAATATTTATTACTTGCAAGCTCAACAGCTACATTATCAATGCTACCACCATCATTGTAACCTACAAGACCGCCAAATGCTAATTGAACGGAAAGTAAGCCCTCTCGTTTACCTTGCATATTAATGTCACTAGTACCTAAGTCGCTACGTCTATCAACATAATAAAAAGCGTGAGTAGAATCAATCTTAAATTTAAAGTTTTTAAGTACGCCGTCTTTGCTTAAAACATTAAGCATACCACCAAAAGCGTGATAACCAACTTTTTCATTGTCTTGTGATTCTTTAGTATAACCTTTTTTTGGCTCTTTATCACCTTCAACAGGATTTGGAGCATCATTTCCTACAAGCACACCAGATGTTACATCATTGTACACTTGACATTGTTGCATAGGTAAATTATGATAGTCACCATCAGTACGACCACCTTGCAAACCAGAACCAGTATCTTTAATCTCTCCATCACCTTGATATGTAATAGTATATCCACAACCATCCAATTGTACATTTAAAGCACCTACACTTTTTGGTGCTAGTGCGGCACGTACTTGTGAATCCCAAGAATAATTTTTCCAATTTAATGTAACATCCTCTGTCAAATAACCATTTTTACCTGCATATTTATCAGTTTGCAATAAGAAATGGTAAATATCGTTATTTCTATTAGTAATAGGTTCCCAGTTTCCAAGATTAGCATAATCTTGCTCATTCATATAAGCAGTTCTATCGCCTATCCTACCAACGTAATCATCCTCATTATAATTTAGATTAGCAGACAAACCAGCCCCATTGCCATTATTAGCCATTGGATTTTTAAAAGCATAAATGCCTATAGCCGTCATAAAAACGGACAATATCATAATTATGCTAATGCATACAGCTGATATTTTAGCTTTTCTCCTTTCCATAATTTCCTCCCTAAGAAATCATTAATAGACCACCACACATAATTAACACCAGTTACAATTTAAAAACTGAATTCAATGAACAAAAATTTTAAATTGCCACCTACTTGTTACTAGATGAAAGCCACAAATTATCCAAGTCACATTACTTTTTTCACAGACCAACAAGTATTTTTAGTTTGAATTATTATCTGCTATTTACAAATGCCAATGCTTATAACATTAAAAAGTTTCCACAAATGTATGGCAAATCAATAGCTACAATAATGTGCAATTTGCATATATTTTGCTCACAAAAGACGCCTCAATTTGCATAGTTTAAATTTTTGGCGTTACCTATATGCGGTATAATACAATATTATAATAAGACATTAACCTTAATCAAACCTTAAACCACAAAAATAGTACATAAATTTTACATAAAAATTAGCTACACTTTAAACTTTTTAATTTTTTAGCCAATACGTGTCTTTAATAAATCTTAAGCTAGAAAGTTGCTTGCTAAAAATTTCGCATTAAAAAAAGCACTTTTATGAACAGACTTTGTTGCAAAAATTTTATTATAATATATCTTAGGATAAAAAGTTGCTAACTAAAATTTTTACATTTAAAGCAAACATTAAAAAAGAGGCTTATATTCAAAAATATTAACTCGTTTACTAGGCTAATAAGGTGTTACTAAATTTATCCAATAAAAGCAAGAGTAACCAAAAAAAACTTTTACTTTTTTATATCTGTAAAACACTGCTCTGAACATTAAAAAGTTTGTGTTGAAACTTTTATTAATAGTTACTTGTACAAATTTATAAACACTAAACCAAATGTTTGATTTATTATTTTTCCATTTATTTTTTAGTTTTAAGGATTAAATTTTATAATCACATTTATAAACACAAAACTAAAGCTAATTAATAAAAAACTTACAAATCTCATATCAACATAGCAAGCCTCCAATATATGAGCGAGCTATTAATTGCTACTACTTTAGCTTAAAGTTGATTGCCAAACACTTGCCAATCTCATTCCTTAAATGATAACTAAAATGCAAGAAAATAGCATTTGTAAAACCTTGTTTATACTAACATTTATTCCAATAAGACTTGGTTTATTTTTATTATTAACAAAGTATCGTCAAAAAATTTATACTACTTTAGCTTAAAGTCGATTGCCAAACACTTGCCATCTCATTCCTTAAATAATAACTAAATGCAAGAAAATAGTATTTTAAAAACCTTGTTTATACTAACATTTATTCCAATAAGACTTTGCTTATTTTTATTATTAAAGTACCTTATCGTGAATAAATTTTTGCTATAGTAATCATTAACATTTAAAACAAAATTACTAGTTTACTATCGCAAAAACAACCCCCACATTTATCTCTAAACTATTATCTCTAAACTATATAAAGTAGGGATATTTTGCAGTATTTAAAATTAATTTGAACGAAAAATGCTTGCAAAATAAGTGTATTTCATTAGCAAGTTAGATTTTAATTAAAATTTGATTTGTTATTTGCAACAATATAAATTAAATAAAGCTAGTTTACTGAGCAAATATTATCCTCAAACTATCCCTTACAAAAAAAAACTTGTCCCTTAACTATTTTGCTTTTAACTTTATTACTTTTTTAACAAAACATAACTCTATTGCTTATACACTTAATTTTTTTATAACAAAACATTTCTTTACTGCTTATAACTTGTTTTTTACAAATATGTCTTTAATTGCTTGTAGACTTGTTTTTTGCAAAACATATCTACACTAAAAAATGTGTTGAGATTTGCGGTGCAAGGTAAAAAAAGTAACCCATAATTTGCTTATTATGGAATAATATGCAAGAACTCCCTCATCAATTGTTACATATTTTGAGTGATTAAATAAAATTTTCTTTGTGAGATTTGTGGCAATATATTGCTAAGTCTTTTACTACTTTGAAAGCTGTTATAACTTTATCACATTGATAATTACTGCACCAAACGATACAAATGTAACATTCAATACATAATTTGCAAAAACAATGTCAACGCTGTTAAAGTTTAAAAATATTGTTAAAAAATACAAAATTCGCACACTTTTTTGAAAACATTTGACAGAATAGGTTGACACTTTTCAACAATGTGTTATACTAAAGGTAGAAAATAGTAAATAATAACTATAACTCAACTTAAAGGAGATTAAAATTATGTTAAAACACATTGAAAACAAAGAGGAATTTATTAATGCAATAAGCAGTGGCACTGTTTTGGTAGATTTTTACGCTGACTGGTGCGGACCTTGCAAAATGTTAGCACCAATTCTTGAGCAATTTGCAAAAGAGGCAGAGAACGTAGAGGTGCTAAAAGTAAATGTAGACCAAGTAAGTGATGTAGCCAAAGATTATGGTATTATGTCAATCCCTACCCTAATTTTGTTTAAAGACGGCGAGGAAACAGATAAACAAGTTGGTGTAATGAATATTAACCAACTAAAGGCTTTTGTAAAATAAAAATATAAATAGCCAACGTTTATGTATACAAGCACAATAAACAAACTAAGATTTTTATAGCATTTAGAATAAACATAATAAATAGCTAAAGACTTTGAGTGTTTGTTAAATATTAACAATCAAGAACAAAGACTTTTTATTATATTTGTAAACATTCACATTATACAAGCAAAGCCTTTTTGTAACGTTGTTTAATTTTAGCAATAAATAACTGAGTCTTTTTATAGAGTTTGTTTAATACTAACAACAAATAAGCAAAGCACTTTACAATAAATATAAGAACAAGCACAACTTTTGAACAAAGCTGATACGCCAATAATTTGTTAAGTCTTTTACTACTTTGCAAAATTTTAACAATGTAAATTAATTAGAAAAACACAAAAAAACGAACTCATACATTGTCACCACGTGTAATAGTCAAAATAACAAAACGACCATTACTCGTGATGACAATATTGTAAAAGATAAAACATCTTATTCCCGTCCACTCTAAAACTGCCAAAATCATTCAATATTGTAGATACTATGATATTATTTATTTGAAAATATGAATTTAATTTTCTGTATAATAACAGCAATTAGTCAACTAAAATTAAGTTAATTTAGCTAAAAAATTATATATCAACACAAAAATTTAAATTAACCAATAAAATAATTTTTCAATCAAAGCAAATTGCTTTAAAATACAAATTTAACCCAATGTCGTGCAAAAGCTTGTTCAACAAAAAATTCACTCAAATAAACGCATATAATAACTAGTCCGTCAAAGCCACCAGCTAAACTGGTGGCTTGATTTTGCCCACTTATGGCATTTCCCTTACCAAGCCTTTAGGCTCATCATTTACCAAAAGTCGCAACTATTGCCCTACTGATATTTTAATATCAATTTTAAGTTTTTATTGTTAGTAAATTGCATTTAATTTCCACTAACTCAATACGCTCAATATTTATATGTGTATAGCTAAAGCTTTTATGTTCACACCAGCATAGTTAGAGGTTGCCTTTACCAACTCAAAACACTTGCTACTCAGCAAGTGTTTTTCTTATCTACATTATGTAGATAAATATTTTTTTAAATTTTATCTATATATAAATAAATCTTTTAGACACTAGATAAATCAAGTGTTTTTGGGCAATTATATCTATCTACGCAATGTAGATAGATATAATTTGATAAATAACTTTATTGTAGAATTAAGCAACTTTAAGGCAAAATAATGACTTTGTCTTTTTTTCTTTTTCCCTTTTTCATAATTACCAAAACTTATGCTTTTACAATTAATTTCAAGCCACTTACATAAGCCAATGCTATCTAAAATATGACAATATTATAGTCAACCTTAATACAAAAAGCAGTTACTAAAAGCTATCTTTAATTTTTATCAATAAACACAAAATAGCTTTTGAAACTTTGATTATAAATGAATAGTCCCTAAAGCCTTTATCGTCAAAAGCGGCCGTCAATCGACACGCAGTGACATTTAATAGTAACCTATGTTAATTTATATTATTGGTAGTTTCCATACACCCCACAAAAAAGCTATTTTGTGGGGATCCCGATAAGCACCCGAAAGGGTATTTTGCAGTAACTGATGTTAATTCAAACTGGAAGTGCTTGTGTAAGCAAGTTGTATTGCACTTGCAATACAAAATTTTAAGGTAACTTAAAATTTACTTCCTATAGTTTATATTATCGTAAGCTGTAGATTTACCCCGCAAAAAAGCTATTTTGCGGGGACCCCGATAGCAACACGTAGTGTCATTTGACATCAGCAATTGTTAATTCAAATAGTGTCGGCTTGATTTATCAAGCGAAAAGTATTAGCTTTTGTTTAAATTTGAGTTCTCTCAAATTTAACGACACATAATTTATATTATAAGTGCTAGCAAAGCAAGTGTAATGTATTAATCATATAAAATTTACCTTTTTAGTTTGTATTTAATCTAGCTGAAACCAGCTTTTATATATATTTCTTATAAAGGAATAGCTTTGTTAGATTTTATCAATTTATGCTAAAAATAGCTTTTGGAAAAGATTGGTAATAAATGTTGTAAAAATTTTTAAATTTATCACAAAAAATTATATTCAAATAATTGACAGCACGTTTTATATATGATATACTCAACTTGTTTAATTTTATTAAACTTTGTGTTTAGTGAATAATGTTTTACTAAACTTTAAGTTTAATATACAATACTTCGCTAAACTTTGTGTTTAGTATTATTAACTGAATGAAACCTTAAAGCTGGTTGCTTGTCTGTAATGTTTGATTACTATAATGAATATAAAAGTTACTCAACATTTATATGGTAAAAGGAATTTGAAATAACAGCAAAATAAAAGTTAAAAAAATAAAATATTACATTCGCAAAATAAAAGTAAATAAAGAAGTTATTAATTAAAAAACAAAAGCAAAAATTAAGTAATAGACTAGCAAATAAATACACAATCAATTAAAAATCTACTCTTTTAAAAGCAAAGCAATTTTTTTGCGTAGGTAGCTCCACATTTGGGATGATAGTCAGTAGTATATTAACTTACCAATACAAAAGATTTTTTAGTGTTTTTATTAGTTTCAGCTTTTACCTCAACACTTTGCTCACTTTCCGCTTTATTTACTACTTAATTGTTATATAAGAATACTTTTATATTGCTTTCAAACTTTTTATATTTAAGCTTTTTAAAGCTGTTTTGAGTAAGTTATTAGTTAGTATAGCTTTTAATTACGCATTTAACTTTTGTAAGTATATAATGACTTAAATAAATTATGTGCATAGTAGTTTGCTATTAGATACAAAATAGAAAGCTAGAAAGTGTGACAAATGCGATATTTTATCAAATAAAATAATTTAAATATAATTAACAAGACAAATTATAACTATATCAATTGTTACAATATTTCTAAAAAGGAGTTTTTATGGAAATTGGTTCAAAAATTAAAAGATTACGTTTACAATTATCCCTCACGCAATCAGAACTTGCAGATAGGTGCGAACTTACAAAGGGATACATATCACAACTTGAAAATGATTTGACAAGTCCGTCAATCTCAACTTTAATAGATATTTTATCTGCACTTGGTACAGATGCACAAACTTTTTTCAAAGAGGAACAAGACGAACAAGTTGTTTTTACAGAAAACGATTTTATAGTTAAAGACAGCTTGGAGCAAGAAAAGATATGGCTTGTACCTAACTGCCAAAAAAACGAGATGGAGCCTTTGCTTGTAACAATCAAGCCAAAGTACAGCTTGCCAGAGGATATGCCACACGAAGGTGAGGAGTTTGGATATGTACTTTCTGGCAAGATAATATTGCATCTTGGCAAAAATAGTTACACTGTAAAAGCAAAAGAGAGTTTTTATTTTACATCTGACAAGCTACATTATATTGAAAATGCTAGTACAATACCAGCAAAAATTATTTGGATTTCAAGTCCACCAACATTTTAATGGAGAATACACTTATGAGTACACTAATTGAATTAAAAGACGTTTGTAAAGAATATGATGGTCAAAATGTTGTTGACCACGTTAATTTGAATATTGAAAAAGGTGAATTTGTTACCTTTTTAGGACCAAGTGGTTGCGGTAAAACTACAACTTTAAGAATGATTGCGGGTTTTGAAAAGCCTACAAGTGGTGAGATTATGCTTGACGGAAAATCTGTGCTAGATATTCCGCCACATATGCGACCAGTAAATACCGTATTCCAAAGATATGCGTTATTCCCACACTTGAATGTATTTGACAATATCGCATTTGGACTAAAACTTAAAAAGAAAGAGTTATGCAAAGAAGTACAAGGCTTTTGGGCAAGACGCAAAGCGATAAAGAATTTAATTTCTGAAAAAGTAAAAAAAGCACTTAAGATAGTTGGTTTGACTGACTATGAATATCGTAATGTAACAAGTCTTAGTGGTGGACAACAACAAAGGGTTGCTATAGCAAGAGCTATTGTAAATGAGCCACAAGTTTTGTTGCTTGACGAACCATTAGGTGCATTGGACTTAAAAATGCGTCAAGAAATGCAATTGGAACTTAAAAATATGCACCGCAGACTTGGCATTACATTTGTATACGTAACTCACGACCAAGAGGAAGCCCTTACAATGAGCGACCGCATAGTTGTAATGAAAAACGGCATTATACACCAAGTAGGAACACCGCTTGATATTTATAACGAGCCATCTAACGCCTTTGTTGCGGACTTTATTGGTGAATCAAATATTATCAATGGTGTAATGATTCAAGACAAGTTGGTTAGATTTGCAGGTGCTGAATTTGTATGCGTAGACGGCGGATTTGACAAAAACGAGGCAATTGACGTTGTTATTCGCCCAGAGGATATTTATCTAATGGACGAGGAAAAAGGTCAAATTAAAGGTGTAGTTATTTCCTCTTTATTCAAAGGTGTACACTATGAGATGAGCGTTGTAGCAAACAAAATGGAGTTTTTGATACATAGCACTACAGAGTGGAAAGCAGGTGAAAAAGTTAGTCTATACATTAGACCAGACGACATTCACATTATGAAAAAAGAAAAAAACAGCAATATTATCAATGCAAAAGTGCTTAACGAAACAGAGATTGAGTTTGCTGACGGCGTATTTAACTATGACAAGGCTGTTTTTGAAAAAGCTGGATATTCTGAAAATGAGTATATCAAAGAGGAGGTTAAAATTTCAGTTGATTTTGATAAGATTGACCTTACAGACTATGAGGACTCTGCACCAATTGCGGGTAATATTGTGTCTAGCATTTTCAAGGGTGACAAGTACCAATATGTTGTAAAGTCTGACAACGGCTTTGATTTCTTTGTAGATACAGAGGACGAATATGACAGCAATGACCGTGTTGGTATTACAATTAAGCCAGAGGATATTAAGCTTGAAAAAATAATTCAATCTAAGTAGGAGAATACTGATGAAAAAAATCACTATTAAAAGAAAATATTTAGCACTGCCATATGCTATGTTTATGCTTATATTTGTTCTTTTACCGCTTGCTTTGATTGTATTTTACGCTTTTACCAATGCAGACGGCAGTATAAGCTTTGAAAATTTTGTTAACTTTTTTACGGATGGAGTAACATTTAACTCTTTCCTTGACTCTATATGGATAGCCTTTTTAACAACTCTAATTTGTTTTGTACTTGGCTTTCCAGTTGCATACATTTTGGCAAATAAAAAATACAACGCTAACAAAACATTATTCTTATTGTTTTTGCTACCAATGTGGATAAACTTTTTGCTTAGGACTATTGCAACTCGTGCAATGTTTGAGGCTTTTGCGTCTTGGGCAAATACGGAGATAACTTTTGGTAAAGCAACCACTATTTTTGGTATGGTGTACAACTTTTTACCATTTATGATTATACCTATTTACTCAACGCTAACAAGCCTTGACAAGAGCTATACTGAGGCTGCACTTGACTTAGGTGCTACACCTACAAAGGTTATTACAAAGGTAATTTTACCTCTTGCAATACCTGGTATTATTAGTGGTGTAACTATGGTATTTATGCCTACACTTTCCACATTCGTAATTTCCGACTTATTGGGCAATAACCTAGTTCAATTACTTGGTAATATAATTAATCTTGAGTTTACTCAAAACTCTTGGAACTACGGCTCTGCACTTTCATTGATTTTGTTACTGCTAATGGGCATTACAATGTTTATTGAAAAGAAATACAATAGCAAAACTCAAACTGCAGGAGGTAGAATATGGTAAAAAAGATTTTAGCCAAAGGTTATGTTTACCTTGTACTATTATTCCTATATGCACCAATTGCAGTTTTGGTTATTTACTCTTTCACTCCAGCTGCGACAATGCAATGGCAAGGGTTCAGTTTTGAATTGTACCAAGATTTATTTAACCCATCAAAGAGTGCTGCCATATTAGATGCTTTGAAAAACACCATAATCATTGCAACAGTATCGTCTGTAATATCAACCTTAATTGGCGTTTTCGCCTCAATAGGTATTTACAATATGAAAAGGCGTTCCAAAGAGGCAATGATGACCATAAGCAAAATACCTATGATGAATGCGGAAATTGTTACTGGTGTTTCACTAATGTTACTATTCCTATTATTTGGAATTTCCTTTGGTATGGTTACTGTTATTATAGCACACATTGTATTTTGTACGCCTTATGTGATACTTTCAATTATGCCAAAACTACAACAAATGGATAACAATCTATATGAGGCAGCTTTGGACTTAGGTTGCACACCTATGAAAGCACTTGTAAAAGCGGTTATTCCTCAAATCTTATCAGGCGTTATAAGCGGTTTCTTCCTTGCTTTTACACTTTCAATTGACGACTTTGTTGTAACTATATTCAATATTCAAGGAATAAACACTTTATCTACATTTATCTATGCAGATGCTGCTAAAAATGGTTTAACACCTTCACTACGTGCATTATCTACTATGATACTTGTTTCAGTATTGCTACTTTTAATTATTGTAAACATACTTTCACATCGTGAAAAGAAATCTAGCTCCAAAGCCGTTACTAAAGTTAAGGCAAGCGATAAAAATAAATCTAAAAAGGTAAAGGGGGCAAAAGTATGAAAAAGAGATTGATTATTTTACTTATGTTAGTTTTGACTTTGTCACTTCTACTTA
>CAJTZR010000015.1 GCA_910584035.1 uncultured Christensenella sp.
ATGTTTATCAAGATAGAATTGATAAAGCTGTAGAACTTGTAAGAAAAGTAAAAAAGAATACTCCAAAAGGTACTACAAATTACAAAGATTTTTTGACTGACGAAAATGTTGATATTATTATGATAACTTGTGCGTGGGAAGGTCATATTGATATTGCGGTTGATGCAATGAAAGCGGGAAAGTTCGTTGCAATGGAAGTTGGCGGTGCATATAGTGTTGAAGATTGTTGGAAACTTGTTGATACATATGAACAAACAAAAATACCAGTTATGTTGTTAGAGAATTGTTGCTATGGCAAATATGAACTTATGGCATTAAGAATGGCAAGAGAAGGTATTTTTGGTGATATAGTACACGCAGAGGGTGGATATCATCACGATTTAAGGTCAGAAATTGCTTTTGGTAAAGAGAATCGCCATTACAGATTAAAAAATTATCTTGTGAGGAATTGCGAAAATTATCCTACTCACGAGATTGGACCTATTGCTAAAATATTAGATATCAACAGAGGTAACTTGTTTACAAAATTGACTTCATTTGCAAGTGTTTCAAAAGGTTTGCACGAGTTTATTTTAAATAATAAAGCTGACGATAAGGAACTTGTTAATGCAGAGTTTAAACAAGGTGATATAATTACAACAGTTATTGAAACTATAAAGGGACAGACGATTGTTATCACTCTTGATACAACTTTGCCAAGAGCATATAGCCGTGGCTTTACTATACGCGGTACAAGAGCAATGTATTCAGAAGATAACAATATGGTATTTTTGGACACTAAAAGGTTTAAGTTATTTGACTTTAATAGCAGACCACTTTGGAATAATGGTGTCAAATTTGCTAAAAAGTATAGCCATCGAATTTGGAAAAACAAAGGTAAAATCGCAAAAGCTGGTCACGGCGGTATGGACTCATTAGTGCTTAACGCTATGGTTGAAGCGTTTTTAGAGGGATATTATCCGCCTATAGATGTATTTGACACAGCGACTTGGATGGCTATCACTGCGTTGTCAGAAAAATCTATTAAGGAAAATATTAGTGTAGAATTTCCAGACTTTACAAGAGGTAAATGGCAAAACAGAGAGGATATTTGTTTAGGTCAATATAGCTTGGAAAGAGAAGTAAAATAATTAGTTATAAAAAATAATTAATGTCATAGATAGTAATGTTTTACGCAGTTTAAATGTGAAAAAAAGAATATTTTTAAAATGAAATATAAAAACTTATACATTTAATTAAAAAAACATTAATTAAAAAGCAATATGCCCCGAAAAGCTTTGAGCTTTTTGGGGTTATATGTTAAAATATTTGCAAAATAAGCAGAAAATAAGACTTTAACCATTTTAGAAAATAAAATTTTAACAATTTATTTTTTTTATTAGTATAATGTATAAATAAATTTTTTAGTTTTATATAATAAATGACTAAAATTAATTTTTTATATACATACTATAATAGGGGAAGTTTTATGGATATTAATTATATTGAAAATGCAAACAAAATGCAGATTATACAAAAACATATTGATAACGGGGTTATATTTAAGTCTTATGAAAATGTTTATATATCTGACGATACAACAATCGGTGAGGGTACAATAATTGACTGCAACAATATTTTCAATGGTAAGTGTGTTATTGGTAAAAATGTTATTATTAATGACGGAAACACTTTAACTGATTGCACGCTTGGGAATAATGTTGTAATTACAAAAAGTGTAGTAAATAATGCGGTTATAAAGCAAAATACTACAGTTGGACCTTGGGCACACGTTCATACACGTAGTGTAGTTGAAAGAGATTGTCGTATTGGAAATTTTGTGGAAATAAAAAATAGTAATATCGGTATAAATACAAAAATGGCACATCTTGCATACATTGGTGATTGTGATATTGGTGCTAAATGCAATATTGGTTGTGGTGTTATTTTTATAAATTATGACGGCAAAAACAAATACCGCAGTGTAGTTGGTAATAGTGTTTTTGTAGGTAGTAACAGCAATATTATAGCACCTATAAAGATAGAGGATAATTCCTACATTGCAGCGGGGACTACGGTTACAATTAATCTTCCGTCTAATTGTATGTGCATTGGAAGAAATAGAGAAATTGTAAAGGAAAATAGGAGTAAATATCGTATGTGTGATTATGATAAAAAATACTTTGGAACAGACGGCATAAGAGGTATTTATGGTGAAAAGATAAATGAAGATATTGCCTATTTGGTGGGAAACTTTTTGGGGTATTCTGCTGACAAAGGAGTTATAATATTAGGAAAAGACCCTCGAAAATCGGGGTTAAATTTAGGAAATGCACTTATTAAAGGTATAACTGATGCTGGTTGTGATGTTGTTGATTTGGGTATAGTTACTACTCCAAGCGTTGCATATGTAACTATGCAAACTGGTGCAAATTATGGTGTAGTGATTACAGCTTCACACAATCCTAGTGAGTATAACGGAATTAAGATTTTCAATGATAAAGGTAGAAAACTTTTGAATATTGAGGAAATTCAAATTGAGGAACATATAAATAAAAAACAACCAATAATTGCAAAGAGTAGGGGCAAAGTTCTTGAACGCTCTGAACTTATAGACGATTATGTAAACTTTGTTTGTAGTGATTTGCCAGATTTATCTACTTTAAAGGTTGTAGTTGACTGCTCAAATGGTGCAAGTTGTAATTTGGCAAAAAGAGTTTTTGAAAAACTAAATATAACAACTAAATTTATTGGCACAGATTGCAATGGCGATAACATAAATAAAAATTGCGGAGCATTATTCCCAGAGTTATGTGCTAAAGAGGTAGTTGCTCACGGATATGATTTAGGTTTTTGCTTTGACGGCGATGCGGACAGAATTATTGCAATCGATAGTAAAGGCAAGGTAATTAGTGGTGATAAAATAATTTATGCTTTTGCTAAAAATATGAAAAATAAAGGTATGCTTACTGGCGATACTGTAGTTGGTACAATTATGACAAACTACGGTTTGGAAAATAGTTTGAAAGATATTGGAATTAATTTGGTAAGGACAAATGTTGGTGACCATTATGTGGTGGAAAAAATGTTGGAACAAGGCTATATTTTAGGCGGTGAAAGTTCTGGACATATTATTTTGGGCAATAAGGTTACTACTGGTGATGGCTTGCTAGTTGCTGTTAATTTGTGTGGACTATTAATGGAAAGTAAACTAAGTTTAAATAAATTAACAGATATTAATGAATATCCACAGATAAATATCAATCTAATGACAGATAAAAAGGACGAAATTGCAAAGGATAGTGAAGTGCTAGACTATGTAAAAGATTTTTCTGAGCGTTTAGGTTTGTCTGGACGTAGTTTTGTGCGTGCAAGCGGTACGGAAAATAAATTGAGAATTACTGCCGAGTGTTCAGATAAGTTGCTTGCTCAAAACACTGCAAAAGAGATTGAAAAGTTTATTAAACAAAAATATCAATTTTAATTGTTGTTTGCAATTTGCTTAATATAATAATTATTTTTAATAACTAAATGGCACTTTGTATGACTTAAAATGTCAACTTGTTTATTAAATTTTTATTAGTTATGTTTGTTTGAATGACATTATATTTAAAGTCGCTTTCACAGCAAGTGGTTTTGACAATGTAGTTATTTCTATTATAATATTAAATACTGCTCTAACAAGTAGGGCAGTATTTTTAAGTTTATTATAAAAAATTAATATTTTAATTTGACTTTAGCAATTATTGCGTTTATTGTAATGTAATAATTTATTGTACAAAAATAAATGAATTTTGAAAATTTTGCCTATTGCTTTTTACATTTTGATATGCTAAAATATATAATAGAAAGATATTGGGAGGAGTTATGATTTATTCATTAAAGACGGGAAACTATTGTAATTTTGAGGTGTTTGAAAAAAATAAGCTATCTGCAAGGACATATGCAATACCTTTTACTGATAAAAAGCTTGCATCGGAAGTGGAACTTTTGAAAGAGAGATATAGTAGTCCTATGGTAAATTTATTAAACGGAGAGTGGGATTTTATATATTATAGTAAACTAAGTGAAATGGAGGATAATTTTGATACTGACAAAATTAATTTTACTAAGTTTGCAGTGCCAGCAGACTGGCAACGTAATGGGGTGGAGAATCCAAACTATTTGAATGCAAGGTATCAATTTCCATTAAAGCCACCAGTGATACCAACAGACATACCAGTTGCCGTTTATCGTACGAAAATCGATATTAAAAATGTAAATAAAACATATTTAATAAATTTTTTAGGTGTTTGTAGTTGTTTAGATTTGTTTGTAAATGGCAAGTTTGTAGGATATAGTGAAGGCTCGCATAATACTGCGGAATTTGATTTGACAAACTTTTTAGTGCAAGGTGAAAATGAACTTGTGGCAGTAGTATACAAGTGGTGTAATGGCTCTTATTTGGAGTGCCAAGATATGTTTAGGGAAAATGGAATTTTCCGAGATGTCTTGCTTATTGAGGAAAACGAAAGTTATCTATATGACTTTGGTTACACTACTAAATTTTTAGATGATAAAGATAATAATAAAAAATATTCTATTACATTTGATTGCAAGGTGCAAAACTCAAATAGTAATAGCCTTGTTACTTTTGAGTTGTTTGATGATAAAGACAATTTGATAATTACTCAAGAAATAAATGGTGAGAGTGGTAGCAAAACTATTGATTTAGAAAATATAAAAGAATGGTCTGCAGAAATTCCAAATCTATACAAGTTAATGGTAACTTATAGTGATGGAGAAAATAAGGTGTATTTTAGACGTTTTGTCGGCTTTAAACACGTTGAGATTAAAGGCAATGTTTTTTACTTGAATAATAAACCTATAAAGTTAAAGGGTATCAATCACCACGAATCACACCCAGTTACTGGATATGTTGTCAGCAGTGAGTTTTTGTATAATGATATAAAATTAATAAAAGATTATAATTGCAATGCGGTTAGATTATCGCATTATCCTCACGACCCTATATTTTTAATGTTGTGTGATAAAGTTGGCTTGTATGCGATTGACGAAATGGACTTGGAAACTCACGGAACATTTAGCAATCCAGCAAAACCTCAGTTTGGACTTATTAGCCATAATGAAAAATGGAAAGAACATTATCTTGATAGAGCAAAAAGGATGTTTTTCAAATCACGTAACTGCCCAAGTGTGGTAATGTGGTCGTTGGGTAATGAAGCAGGCGGATATTTGTGTCACGATTATTGCTATGACTTTTTAAAAAGCGTTGCTACAGTACCTATTCATTATGAGGGTGCAATACATACAAAAAGATTTTGCTATGATGTAGTGGGTAATTTTTATCCGCATCATAAATTTTTGGAAAGTATAGCAAACAAGACTGTTGCAGACAAAAGATATCTAGAAAAACCTTATTTAATGACGGAATTTTCTCACGCTATGGGTGTTGGACCTGGCGGTTTGGATAGGTATACTCAGTTGATTTTGGAAAATGATAACTTTTTAGGTGGCTTTATATGGGAATTTTGCGACCATATAGTGGATAATCCTAATCACAAGTTTAGATTTACTTATGGTGGAGATTATAACGAGCCTAAGCACGATGGCAATTTCTGCGTAGACGGAATGTTTTTCCCAGACCGTTCGCCAAGCACTGGTGCATTAAATATGCGTGAGTGTTATAGACCTTTTAGAGCAAAGTGGGAAGACTTTAAATTAAAGGTGAAAAACACCAATTACTTTGCTTCAAGTGACGGAGTACGAATTGATTGGACACTTTTGAGAAATGGTGAGGGTATGCAAAATGGTAGTTTTGATATATCAATACCGCCTTGTGAGCAAGCAGAGTATGAAATTATATTTAGAATGCCACGAGATATGTCAGAGTATACTTTGATTATAAAGTATATGAAAGATGAAAAGTATATTGCAAGTGAGCAATTTGAGATTACCTCTTTTATGTCAGTTAAGCCGAATATGGTTACTCCACAATATACAATTGAGGATAAATGTTTGATAGCAACCTCAAACAATGGCAAGTTGGTTGTTAACAAAAAGACTGGCGAAATAGAAAGTTATGTAATTGGTGGTGTGGAATACATTAATGGTAATAATGCATTAGGATATAGAGGTTTATTACCTAACTTGTATAGAACGCCAATAGACAATGACAGATTTATAAAAATTGCTTGGAACACTTTGGGTTTACTTAAGGCTAAGCCTTGTCATAGGCATACAAAATTTATAACAAAAGACGGACTTAAAATTGTTAGCAAGTATTCAATTAGAGGGTATGGCAAGCTTGCAAGCGTAATTATTACAATTACTATCGGGCAAGATTTATCACTTTATGTTACGGCAAAAGCAACAAAAGGTTGGAAATTATTATTTTATAATGATATTGTTCGCTTTGGTGTAACTCTTGAGATGCCGTCAAGTTTTGATAAAGTGCAGTATTTTGGCAGAGGTGAGAGAGAAACATTACTTGATTTTAATGAACACGGAAAGCTAGGTATATATAATGTAAATGTATGCGATATGGCGGAAAAATACATTATGCCACAAGAAAGCGGAAATAGAAGTGATTGCAGATGGGCAAAAGTAACCAACGGCAATGGTGATGGTTTAATATTTGAAATGGCAAACAAACCATTTAACTTTAATGCAAATCCATACACTAGATATCAAATGGAAAAGGCAAAACACCAAGAGGAAATAGGCGTTGCAAATACTACTTGCGTACAAATTGATGGCTTTATGCGTGGTGCTGGTAGCCAAAGTTGCGGACCTCAACCCGAAGCTTTTGCTAGACCGAACTTGAAAAAACCTCTTGTTTATGATTTTATTATTAGACCTTGTGAGCAAGATTAAAGTTGTATTACACTTTTAAAGTTATTTTGTTAGGATATTAAAAAGCTGAAAGGATATTTTGCAGAAACAAAAATTAATTAAACAAGAAGTACTTGCAGAGCAAGTATACTGCAAATAATAAAATTTAAGGTGGCTTAATTTAGGTGGCTTATTAATGTAATTATTATTGATTAAAATATGAAACAATACAAAATAAGGAATGCGATTGCCTTCCTTATTTTTCTTTTAGACTATTTTTGGCTTGATAATTTTTTGCATAAACTCCTTATAAATAGCCATATAAATGTAAAATTTTGTCAATTTTTTTAAAAAAGTTGCATAAAGTCTTGACAAACTGCTATAATAGAGTATAATAGAATTAGCAATCAAGGTAAGAGAGTGCTAGCAATCTAAAATATCAGTTGAAAAGGGGGGATATATGAAAATCAGTGAAAGAAAACAAAAAATATTAAAATCATTGATAGATAATTATATTGCCACTTGTGAACCTATTAGTAGCAGTCAAATTAAGCAAGATTGTTTGCCAGATGTAAGCTCTGCAACTATACGTAGTGAAATGGTAGCACTAGAGGAAATGGGGTATTTGGTACAACCTCACAAGTCTGCTGGCAGAGTGCCATCATCAAGAGCATACCGCTATTATGTGGATAACTTAATTGACCAAACGGAAATTGATAGACAAATGGACGGCTTTTCAGAGTATTTTGAAGGGAATTTCAGTGATGTTGAGCAAGTCGTTAAAAGCACTGCAAAAGTTATAAGTGATATTACAAATTATACCTCAATCGTGGTAATGGGTGGTGTAGACAATATAACTTTAAAGGATATCAAGCTTGTAGACATTGGTGATGATAGTGCTTTGTTGGTGATTATTACAGATAGTGGCTTGCTAAAAGACAAAATAATTGATATTCCGCAAAATATGAAAAGCAAGTTTTTTGCCCAAGCGAATGATATGCTAGTATCAATGTTTGCGGGTAGGACTGTAAAAGAGATAACTGATAATGGTAATATAATTGTAGAATCCACAATTAGCGAATATAAAGTCTTGTTCAATGAAGTGCTAGAAATGTTGAGAAACTATAAACAAAGAGAAGAAAGTAAAATGTTTATGGAAGGCACGGACAAAATCTTTAAATATAAAGAGTTTGAAGATGTTGGCAATGTTAAAAATTTTTTGTCAGTGATAAATACGGGGGAAAAATTGCATAATCTCATTAATGAGGACGATGTGGAAATTAGCATAAAAATTGGTAAAGATGAAAATGCAGAGGAAAATATGGCGGTTGTTACAGCAAAGTGTGTGATAGCGGGTAAGGAAATCGGACACGCAGTTGTAATTGGACCAGAGAGAATGGATTATAAAAAGGTTTTAGGTGTGCTTGGTGGCGTTACTAAAGCTATTGAAAAGATAAAAAAGGAGTAAATGATGGAAGAAAAGGACGTATTGAAAAATAAGACTAAATTCGCAGAAGGTGAGAGCGAACAACCTGCAGAAGAAAAACCAAAGCGTAAAAGCAAAGCTCAAGTTGAGATGCAAAAGCTTGTTGAAGAAAATGAAAAGTTGCAAAATTATGCATTACGTATGAAAGCGGATATGGAAAATATGAAAAAACGTAATGAAAATATTGCAAAAGATATGTACAATGACGGAAAATATGACACAGTTACAACTTTCTTACCAGTTGTTGACAATCTAGAAAGAGCATTAAGTTTGGAAATGCCTGATGGAATAAAAGATGGACTTGAAAAGGTTAGAAAACAAATTGAAACTATCTTTGAAAGGCTAAATATTAAGGAAATTGAAAGTCTTGGTAAAGTGTTCGACCCTAATATGCACAATGCATTAATGCAAGTGGATGATGAGGAAAATAGTGGTAAATGTGTTCAAGTTTATGAAAAAGGTTATAGGATTGGTGATAAAATTTTGCGTCACGCAAGCGTAGTAGTAGCAAAATAATCACTTTGAATAGACATAATTTAAAGAAATTTTTACTTATAAGGAGATATATAAAAATGGCAAAGATTATTGGTATTGATTTAGGTACAACTAACTCTTGCGTTGCTGTTATGGAAGGTGGTGAGCCTCAAGTAATCGCAAATGCAGAGGGCAATAGAACAACTCCGTCAGTAGTTGCTTTTGCAAAAGACGGAGAAAGATTAGTTGGTGCAACTGCTAAGCGTCAAGCTGTAGCAAACACTGACAGAACAATTGCCTCAATTAAAAGGCATATGGGTAGTGATTACAAGGTAGCTATTGACGGCAAAAACTATACACCACAAGAAATTTCTAGTATGGTGCTTACAAAGTTAAAACAAGATGCAGAGGCTTTTTTGGGTGAAAAGGTAACTCAAGCTGTTATTACTGTTCCAGCTTACTTTACTGATGCCCAAAGACAAGCAACAAAGGATGCTGGTAAAATTGCTGGCTTAGATGTATTGCGTATTATCAACGAGCCAACAGCAGCGGCTTTAGCTTATGGTGTTGATAAAGACACAACAAACGCTCAAAAAGTTTTGATTTATGACTTGGGTGGCGGTACATTTGATGTATCTATTCTAGAGCTTGACAATGGTATGTTCCAAGTATTAGCTACTTGCGGTGATAACAAATTAGGTGGCGATGACTTTGATAAGAGAGTTGCCGAGTATATTTTAGATGAGTTCAAAAAAGCTGAAAAGATTGACTTGTCAAAAGATAAAATGGCTATGCAAAGAATTATTGAGTCAGCAGAAAAAGCTAAAATTGAACTTTCCAGCCTATCAAAAACAAATATCAACCTACCATTTATCACAGTAACAAGTGATGGACCAAAATCAATTGATATTGATTTGACAAGAGCTAAATTTGACCAAATGACAGCTGACTTGGTTGAAAGGACTATGAAACCTTTACGCCAAGCATTGTCAGATGCAGGACTTTCAAGCAATGACATTGCTAAAGTTATTTTAGTTGGTGGTTCAACTCGTATTCCAGCGGTTGTTGATGCTGTTAAAAAAGCAACTGGCAAAGAACCATATAAGGGTATCAACCCAGATGAGTGCGTAGCAATAGGTGCAGCTATCCAAGGCGGAGTGCTAACTGGTGATGTTAAAGATATGGTACTTGTTGATGTTACTCCATTGTCACTGGGCATTGAAACTGCTGGTGGTGTATTTACAGTGCTTATTCCAAGAAATACATCCATCCCAACAAGTAAATCACAAGTATTCTCAACTTATGCTGACAATCAACCAGCAGTAGATGTTCACGTTTTACAAGGTGAGAGAAGTATGGCAAGTGATAACAAAACTCTAGGCAGATTTGTTTTGGACGGCATTCCACCAGCTCCACGTGGTGTACCTCAAATTGAAATTACTTTTGATATTGATGCAAATGGTATCGTTAATGTAAAAGCACTTGATAAAGGCACTAACAAAACTCAAAGCGTAACAATTACCGCATCATCTAACTTGAGTGATGCAGATATTGATGCAGCTGTTAAAGATGCAGAAAAATATGCAGAAGAGGATAAAAAGCGTAAGGAAGCTGTTGAAGCTAAAAACGAAGCAGAGCAACTAATCTTTGCATCTGAAAAGTTTATGAAAGAGAACGGCGAAAAACTTACTGATGACGAAAAGACAAAGATTCAAGAGGCTATAGATAAAGCAAAAGAAGATTTATCAAAGGAAACTGAAGCTGACAATATCCGTAAAGTTATTGAGAGAATGAGCGAGGTTACTGGACCAATCTTTACAAGAATTTATCAAGAAACTGCACAAGCAGAGGCTCAAAATGGTGACAAGCCAAATGACGATATTGTTGTAGACGCTAACCCAGAAAATTAATCTAGTAGGCAAATTAACTTTTAGACTTTTTCACCGATTTAATATCGGTGAAATTAGTCGCATTTTATGAGTTGATTGTATTTAGTGCCGATTTTTGAATGATTTATTTAAAAATTTGCTATATTGCAATGCTTACTATATAAAATTTAAAAGGATATTATTATGGCAGATAAAAATTATTATGATTTGCTTGGCGTGCAAAAAACTGCAACTGAGCAAGAGATTAAGTCGGCTTACCGAAAGGCTGTAATGCAGTATCACCCAGATAGGTTTGCCACAAAGCCAGAGGCGGAACGTAAACAAGCGGAGGAAAAATTTAAGGAAATTAACCACGCTTATGACGTTTTGTCCGACCCACAAAAGAAAGCCAACTATGACCAATATGGCACAGAGGACGGACCGCAATTTAGCGGTGGCTTTGGCGGTAGTGGTGGCGGATTTAGTGGCTTTGGTGGTTTTGAGGATATATTTAGCCAATTCTTTGGCGGTGGTGGCAGAACTAATAGAGCTAATATGCCGATTGATGGTGACGACATTACAATGCGTCTTGATATTACTTTTGAGGAAGCTATACATGGTGCGGAAAAATCTGTTAAAGTTTATCGTACTGAAAAATGCCCAGACTGCAAAGGCAGTGGTGCAAGCGACCCATCAAAGATAACTACTTGTCCAGATTGTAATGGTACTGGTAATGTCACTGTTACTCAAAACACTATTTTTGGTAGGCAAACGGTTAGAACTAAATGTTCACGCTGTGGCGGAACGGGTAAGATTATTACTGAAAAATGTAAGACTTGCCGTGGTGCTGGTACTATCAAAAAGGAAAGAGTTATTCCAGTTACTATCCCAGCGGGTATTGATAATGGTCAAACTATTAGCTATTATAATGAGGGTGAAGTTGGTATAAACGGCGGTCAAAATGGTAGATTGATTATTGTAATCAATGTTAAACCACACCCGTTGTTTGTTAGAGAGGGTTACGACTTGTATTACAAAGTACCAATTAGTTTGTCGGAGGCAATAAATGGAACTAAGCTTGAAATACCTACAGTAGATAGTTCAGTTACAATTACTATCCCAGCTGGTACTCAAACCAATACTAAGTTTAGAGTAAAAGGCTATGGCGTTAAATACTTAAAGAAACAAGTTAATGGTGATTTGTATGTCACGGTTGAGGTTGAAACACCACAAAAGCTAAGTAAAAAACAACAAGACTTGCTAAAAGCTTTTGAGGATTCCCTAATTGATAAACAATATGAAAAGCGTAAATCATTCCGTACAAAATGGCTTGACGAAAAGTAAAATCATTTATATTAAATGATTAAAGTTTTTAAAATTTATTTGATATAATGCAAAAATGCACCAAAAGGTGCATTTTGTTTTTATAACCCATCAAAAATCGGTATTATTTAATAATTTTATCAAAAAAATAAGCCAAACATTTGTTTGGCTTTTGTTATCAAAATACTACGCAACTATTTTCGATATAATGTACCGAAGCGATTCCTCAAATAGGTGGCTACTTCAAAGCTACCTTGTGGCACATATGTCGGTCTGCTTAATGCTGCTGCGGTCAAGCCCTGACATAGTTCACAGTGACACATTGCACAAGACCTTGATATCAACACTCCTTGTTTAAGTCAGACCTTCCATACACTATACCTAGAATAGTAATTCAGTCCTGCTGTAGCGGATTGCAGGTACAGGGCACCGCTAGCTCCCCACTTAGCGTAGTATATGTATTATAGCATACATTATTTATAAAGTCAATAGTTAAAAGTAAAGCTTATTATAATTAACTAATAAATTTGCCGAAAATTATCGAGTTAACATTATATGTAATTAATATATAAGGAAGTTGTAAGAATTAAATCAATAAAATGATAGTTCGATTATAGCATTCATTTTTTATAATTAATGGTTAAATTATGCTATCAAAAGCGTTTTATATTCTAATTTTATATGCACTTTTAGACATAAATATAACAAATTTAATATATTTTTATAAAAATTCTTGACAAATATAACAAATTTGGTATAATATTTATGAGGAGGTGAATAATATGTATGGAAAATACAAAATGGCAACTAGAGTTCTATGAGGATAAAAGAGGTCATTCCGATGTGGCTGATTTTATTGGAGGAAAGGAAAAACGCATTGATAGAAAACATGTTAAAAAAGCCCGAAGAGATATTTCTATATTAGAAGAAGATGGACTGTCGGCAACAGGTATAGAAATTAAAGAATTAAAAAAACAAGATAAATTGTATGAGCTTATATCAAATGATTATAGGATATTGTTTTGTGTTATTGATAGAAAAATAATAGTTTTGTTAAGTTATTTTATGAAAAAATCAAATCAAACGCCACAATTAGAGATTGATAAGGCAAAGAATCGTAGAGACGATTATTTAAAACGGAGATAAGAATATGAAAACATGGGAACTTTTAAAGGAAGAAATAAAAAATCAGAGTGAATTAGATAGAATTGAAATAGAAGCTTTAGAGAAAGAAATGGCATTTTTAAACAAATTAATTAATACAAGAAAGCAAAAAAACATAACCCAAAAACAATTAGCAGAAAAATTAAATGTTCCACAATCAGCAATATCAAGATTTGAAAGTAAAGCAAATTCACCAAGATTAGACACCGTATTGGAAATAGCAGAGGCTTTAGGTGTGACAATTGATATAAATAATGAATTAGATTATAAAGTTGATATGTCTTTTTTAAATTTTGAACAACCAAATTATAATTATAATGATTGGTGTGATAACGAAATTAAGTGGTCAAAGTGTAGTTTGAAACCTATAATGAATTAAGGAGATTAATATGGAAAATTCCAATTTGCAATTTAAAGGATATAGAGCGGAAGAAATAAGTTTTAAATTTAATATGCAAAAAATAAATAAAGAAGAAAATCAAAAAAGAAAAGATAATTTAAAAGTAGAAATAGGTATTGGGCAAAATGAAAAACAATTTGCAGTTAAAATGACTTATAATGAAATTAATATTGATAATTGTTGCGATTTAAAAGTAATTTTGATAGGACAATTTGAAATAGATGAAAAGGCACAAGAAAAAATTAGTGATTATGCACCAAATGCAGTAGCAATTCTTTTCCCATACTTAAGGAGTACTATTTCAACAATTACATCAGCAGCTGGTGTTCCACCACTAATTTTACCAGTAATGAATTTTACGATTGAATAAATATTAGCATAAGATTTATGTTATAGTTAGATAATAAAAAAGACTAGTTGTTACAACTATAAAATTAATCTTAAATATTGAATAAAACAATTAAAAATTAAACAAAAAAAAGAAAACTTATTGCTAAGTTTTCTTTTTTTTCTAAATAGTTGTGAAAATAATTTGATGCAAATAAAATTTACAATCATTTAACGTAGAGAGTGTTGAAATTAAAAATAATTCAAGCAATTTATTGAAATAAAATGACTGCGATACAATTTTGATAACTTAAAAGTATTTGTTTAATTACTTGTTTGCTTTTTCTTTTTTTACTTTAGTTTAAATCTATTTTATTAAAATCAAACAACTCATCGTCTAAAAATTCAATCGGAGATATATCTAAAGCACGACATATCTTAAAAAGAGTTGTCAAAGTTATGGTGTTATTTACACCCATAAGTATCCTATTCATAGCACCGTGGGCTATGTCACTCTTTTTTTCTAGTCTATATTGTGTAATTTTTTTAGCTTGCATTAATTTAATTATTTTCTTTGCACAAGCATCATTTACTGTCATTTTTCTACTACCTCTTATATACGCTTTTGTTACATTATAGCTTAGATTAATTGAAAAATCAATATTTTATATTATACAATAAATAGACTAATATAACAAAATTAATCTTATAGTATTAAAAATAAACACTAAATTAAATCATTTTTCTCACCAAAAAGTGAACAATGTTATAGAATTTCAATGAGGAAAATCATTTATTTGTGTTTACAAACATTTTCAATTATGAATAATTGCTTTAAATGTAATCATATAATTAACTAGTTATATTTTAAAGGTAGATTATGATTATAAAGAAAGAGCATATTATTTTGGCAAGTGTTTTTATTATGGCAATAGTAACAACTATACTCTGTGCAATTTATATACCAGTCAGCAATAGTTTGGTGAGGGGTGTAATTGTCATTGATGCAGGACACGGCGGTATGGACGGCGGTGTATCTTATGGCAATATGATTGAAGCAAATATTAACCTTGAAAATTCTAGAGAACTAAAAAGCATACTTGAAGATAGAGGTTATAAAGTTGTTATGACTCGTGATAGCACAAATTCCCTTGCTGGAAAAAAGTCAGAGGATATGAAAAAACGTAAGGATATAATTTTAAAATGCAAACCTGATTTAGTGGTTAGCTTACACGTTAATAAATACTCAGATAGCAGACGGCGAGGTGTGCAAGTCTTTTATGACGATACAAAGAAAAATCAAGATGTTGGGGAAAGATTTCAACATTTAATAAATAGTAATGTAAACAAAAAATATGCTGGACGAGACGATTTAAAAAGTTTAGGTGGTGACTATTACATTTGCAAATGTACCCCATATCCAGCGGTGATTATTGAATGTGGTTTTATCTCAAATGAGGGGGATAGAAAGTTATTAAATGATAGCAATTACAGAACGCATTTACTAACCACTATTGCGGACGGCATAGATAGTATGACATTAAGTAAAGTATCTGCATAAAACAAAAAAAATTAAGAATTATTTTGTTTGCTTAGCAATAAAAAATATGATTGTTTTTAAAGGTAAATTAAATAACTTATGAAGCAAAAAATAAATTCCCATTATGAGAATTTATTTTTTTAAATTTAATTTTATAAAATGTTTGCACTTTAATTATTTGTTTTTACAACATTAATTTTGCTTTTGTATCCATTTGTAAATATAACTTTAGATAATAAAGCTATTTTATGTTATTTTTATTATTTTTGCTAATCTATGGCTCTATTTAATTAACCATAAATTTAATTAAACAATCTTTTTTGTAATTTTTTTATTTTTCTCTTGCTTTGATAACTCCAGTTTTTAAATCGTCACGCATTCTTTCTTTATGGTCTAGTATTTTTTTGCGTATTCTAATTGATTGTGGAGTTATCTCTAAAAGCTCGTTGTTTTCAATAAACTCAATTGCTTCCTCAAGAGAGAATATCCTTGGTCTTTGTAATTTCAATGCATCATCGCTACCAGATGCACGGGTATTGGTAAGGTGTTTTTCCTTACAAATATTAACAACCAAATCTTCCGCTTTAGGTGAGTAGCCTATAACCATTCCGCTATAAACTGGGTCGCCAGGGTTTAGGAACAATGTTCCTCTTTCTTGAGCTGCATTTAAACCATATCCAGTAGCTTTACCAGTTTCAAAAGATATTAACGAACCATTGCTACGCCTTGGTATATCTCCCTTGTAAGGTTCAAACCCCGCAAACAATGTGTTGATAATTCCTTCACCTTTTGTATCAGTCAAAAAGTCGCTGCGGTATCCAATAAGTCCACGGGTAGGTATTGCAAATTCAAGCCTTATTCTTGAGGAAACGGGAGTCATATTGATAAGTTCAGCACGTCTGTTACCTAGTTTTTCCATAACATTACCAACATAATCGTTTGGTACGTCTATTATAACTTTTTCAATCGGCTCATACTTTTTGCCGTCAATTATCTTATTCATAACCTTAGGCGTGCCAACCATAAACTCATAGCCCTCACGTCTCATATTTTCAATTAATATAGAAAGGTGAATTTCGCCTCTGCCAGCAACCATAAAGCTATCTTTTGTCTCGCCGTCACGCACACGTAATGACACATCTCGCAATAATTCCTTATAAAGTCTATCACGCAAGTTCCTTGATGTAACAAATTTACCCTCTTTGCCCGCAAATGGACTATTATTAACTAAAAATTCCATTTCCAAAGTTGGTTCAGATACATTAACAAATGGCAATGGTTCGGGAGTGTTTATATCACAAATGGTGTTACCAATATTGATGGCCTCAATACCAGAAACGCAAACGATATCGCCAACCGTTGCAGTTGTTGTGGAAACTCTGTTTAAGTTTTCAATCTCGTAAAGATTGCTTATTTTGGAATTGTATTTTATAAAGTTAGGGTTGTTATCACAAATGGTAACATTGGCATTTACATTGCAAGTACCTCTTGTTATTCTACCAATACCAATTCTACCAACATAGTCGTTGTAGTCAATAGAGGAAATTAGCAATTGCAAAGGTGCATTCTCGTCACCCTCTGGACAAGGGATAAAGTCCATAATAGTATCAAATAATGGTACTAAGTCTTTTCCCGCTACGCTTGGGTCAAGGGTAGCAGTACCACTTCTACCAGAGCAGTAAACAATAGGGAAGTCCAAAGCCTCATCACCAGCACCTAGGTCAAGCAATAAGTCAAGTACTTCGTCTTCAACCTCGCCAAGCCTTGCATCGGGTTTGTCAATTTTGTTGACGCAGATTATAACTTTCAAATTCATTTCCAAAGCTTTAGAAAGTACAAACCTTGTTTGAGGCATTGTACCCTCGTAAGCGTCAACCAATAAAACAACGCCGTCAATCATTTTTAGTACACGCTCAACCTCACCACCAAAGTCAGCGTGACCAGGGGTGTCAATAATGTTGATTTTAGCGTCTTTATATCTTACAGATGTATTTTTTGCAAGTATGGTAATTCCACGCTCTTTTTCAATGTCGTTGTTATCCATTATTCGCTCATCAACGACTTGATTTTCTCTAAATGCACCGCATTGTTTTAACATTGCATCTACTAAAGTAGTTTTGCCGTGGTCAACGTGTGCGATTATAGCTATGTTTCTTAAATCTTTCCTTTGCATAGTTTAGTTCCTTATGTCACTCTAAAAAATATTTGTAAATTAAGCTTTATGTGTTTTACTTACATATAGTAAATAGCAATAACCTAATTTTATTTTGCAAAACACTTATTTTTACTATATTTGCAGTTTAGTATTATGTGCAAATTAAGCTAGCTAGTAGTTCAGTCTTAGTTTTTAGTTTAAGTTGTTATTGCAAATTAGCTTTTATTTGCATTTAACCATTTACAAATTAAACATACTTGCTATTTAAGTTTTACTTGTAAATTAGTTATTTTTTTGCTTGAAATTAAAGCCGTTATTGCAAATTAGTTAGGTTTTATTTTGCAGATATTTTTTGAGAGCGAATTAGTTTAAAATTCTTTTCCGTCAATAGTATACACCATTTTACTAAAAAAGCATAACAAATTTATTATATTTTTATAATTTTTTTATAATTTTATAGTTTTACATCTAATTTTGTGATATAATTAGTTAATAATTGGTGGTTTTGAACAAAATAATTATTGTAATTTGCAGTAATGCGGAGGGGTTATGTTTGATTTTGGTATTATTGGTGGCGGTGCTAGTGGAATTTATGCGAGTATATTGCTTGCACAAAATGGATATTCAGTAGCCATATTTGAAGCTAATGATAGAGTGGGCAAAAAACTTTTGGCAACTGGTAACGGCAAATGTAACCTTAGTAACATTGATATTAATGAGAATTGCTATAATACACCAGTTATAAAAGATATAGTTAACTCTTTTGATATGCAAAAAGAGGTATTAAAGCTTGGGTTAGTAACTAAGGTAAAGTCGGGTAGAATTTATCCATATAGCGGGCAAGCAAATAATGTGCTAAATGTGCTTTTGAGCAATATTTCAAGGTATGGTGTAAAAGTTTACACTAGTTATAAAGTTCAAGATATAGTAGTAAAAGATTTTGTTAATGTTGTTTGTGGCAGTGAGAGTGTAACTTGTAAAAAAGTAATTTTTTCAGTTGGTAGCAATGCAACTTTTGGAGTGGACAACACTAGCTTGGTTGAAAAAGTGTTTGGCAAAATTGTCAAAAGCAAGCCATCACTAGCACCACTTGTTGCAAAAAAAGCAGAACAAATAAAAGGTCTTGCGGGGGTTAGGCAAGAGGCAAATGTCAGTTTGTACAAAAATTGTGAGTGTATTGCTCAAGAATTTGGCGAGGTTCAATTTAAAAAAGACGGAGTTTCTGGCATTGTTATGATGAATATGTGTGCAAGAATGTGTTGGAATAATATGGATAATGGTGTGTGCTATTTTGATTTTATGCCAGAGTATAGCGAAAACCAAGTTGCAGAGTTTTTGGAAAACAATGTAACGGCAGAGTATGGTTTATTAAATAAGTATTTAATGCAAAATGCCATAAAATTTGGTGTAAAAGGGATAAAACAATACCGCATTGACTTAGCAAGGTGCGAGGATATAAAGCAAGCTCAAGTTATAAGTGGTGGAATTGAATTAAAACAGATTAATCTTAATACAATGCAGTATAAAGGTAATGATAAGATTTTTGCCATTGGTGAAGCGGTCAATGTGGACGGCTTATGTGGCGGTTATAACTTGCATTGGGCATTTGCCTCTGCTTACAATTTGGCAAAGGAGTTTTAATATGTTACAAAAGCTAAGTAATTTGAGATTGCCTATCGGCTTTGACGAACAAACAATTATCAGTTGTATAAATAAAAAGTTTGGCGGATATAAGTTTGTTAAATTGGATAAGCTTTCACTTGATAGCAGACGAAAAAATGATATTCATTATATTGCTAGCGTTGTTGTGGATGGAAAGCCAAACAGCAATATGGCGGAATACGTTCAGCCAAAAGTTAGTGTTAAGCAACTTGTTGATTGCAAAGTAAAACTTGACAAAAGACCTATCATTATTGGTAGCGGTCCTGCGGGTATGTTTGCGGGGCTTGTGCTTGCTCATTTTGGATTGAATCCATTGATACTTGAAGGTGGCGATAGAGTGGAAAACCGCTCAAAAATCGTTACTAATTTTAATTTAGGCGGTGAATTGGACTGCGATACAAACATTCAATTTGGTGAGGGTGGTGCTGGAACATTTTCAGACGGAAAGTTAAATACTGGCATTTCAAGCGAGTATATATCTGTTATGCTAAATGAATTTGTAAAGCACGGAGCAAGTAAGGAAATTTTATATCTTGCAAAACCACATATTGGTACAGATGTGCTAAAAGAGGTTGTAAAAAATATCCGTCAAACGATAGAAAGTTTGGGTGGTGAGTATAAGTTTAAAACTAAGGTTCAAGAATTGGTTATTAAGAACGGCAAGGTTTGCGGTGTAAAAGCTTGTGGCGTAGTGTATGAAAGTGACAATGTAATACTTGCTTGTGGTCATTCCGCTAGGGATACTATACGAAAATTATATTCCCAAGGTGTAAATATGAGTGCAAAGCCGTTTGCTGTTGGTGCAAGGGTGGAACATACTCAACAACTGATAGATAATGCACAATATGGTAATACTAAAGGGTTGCCACCAGCTGACTATAAGCTTTCGCATAGATTGGCGGACGGAAGAGGTTGCTTTACCTTTTGTATGTGTCCTGGTGGGTATGTTATGCCGTCAATGAGTGAGCAAAATACAGTTGTTACAAATGGTATGAGTGAGTTTAAGCGTGATAGTGGGTTTGCGAACTCTGCTGTGCTTGTAGGTATTGAGCCTAAAGATTTTGGCGAGGGTGTTTTTGCGGGGATTGAGTATCAAGAAAGATTGGAAAAGAGTGCTTTTGATATTGGTGGTAATTATTCAGCACCAGCTGTAAAAGTTGCAGATTTTATTGCTGGTAGAAAAAGTTTGGGTGTGGAAAATTATAAAAGTACATATGCTAGGGGCTTGGTTAGTAGCGATTTTCGACAGATTTTTGATAAAAAAATTGTGGACGGAATGTGTGAGGGACTTGTTAGTTTTGGAAAGAAAATACAGGGCTTTGACAAAAATGGCATTTTGATTGGTGTGGAAAGTAGGTCATCTTCACCAGTGCGTATTGAACGAGATGAGAGGGGAATGTCTAACATTGGTGGGTTGTACCCTTGTGGCGAGGGTGCTGGCTATGCGGGTGGAATAACTTCCAGTGCTGTGGATGGAATAAAAATAGCTTTGAAAGTTGTACATAATAATATTTGATTTAGTAGTTTGTAAATTAATGTTGATTTGCAAATTAAACTTAATTAAAAGAGTTTTGGTGTAAATAAAATTTTCATAATTAAAGTATTTTTTCATTTTTAAAATATAATTTAAACTTTATAAGTTAGATTTTTTAATAAAGTGTACAAATAAAAACGCATTGTTAAATTTATTATTATTTTTTAAGTTGGTTTGTTTTTATTGTTTGAAGGTTAATAGAGACTATTAATAAATAATATTCTTTACCAACTTCACCATATCTACCGCCAATGCCAAACCTTAACCTAAGAAAATGGAAATTTATAATTTTAGTAACAATTTTTCAGTGTGTTTGTAGCATTTTGTTGATTAATGTTGTAGTAAAGTGGTTATAAATATAAAATTTTTGGAAAAATTATTTTTTTATGTGTTTTTTGCTATCTTTACTTGAAAAAATGTGGTACAATTAGTTAAATTAAAAAAGGAAAGGTAAATTTAATTGGCATATAGTGAGCAAGAGTTGCAAGAAAAAATAAAAATTTTGCCAAAATATACAGAGCGAGAGGAAAAAGGTAATGTTATAACACATTTTATCGGTATGATAATAGGCAGTGTTGGGTTTGTTATTATGTTTGTGCTTGCGTGTATAAAAACAGCACAAGATAGTAACAATTTTATAGATATAATCTCCGCAATTGTATTTGGTGGGTCAATGATTGCTCTTTATACAATGAGTACCATTTATCACAACGAAAAAGATTTGGCTAAACGAGTTTACAGACAAAAGTTTGACCATTTGAGTATAAACATTTTGATTGCTGGTAGCAGTTCCGCTTTTATGATTTCTGGACTTAGGAATAATATTGGTTATATTATGATAAGTTGCGTTTGGGCATTAAGCATTTTTAGTATGGTACTTAATTGGATAAATGTTAAAAAGTTTAGAGCAGTTACAATGGTTATTTACATTTTAACTGGTTGGGCAGCAATATTTATTGTTAATTATGTTATTTCAATTTGCGGAATAGGCTGTTTTGCAATGTTGCTTGCTGGCGGTTTGTGTTATACTTTCGGTTTGATTTTTTATGCTATAAAAAAGGAATTTATGCATATGATTTGGCATATATTTGTTTTGACGGGTAGTATATTACACATTATCGGTGCTTGCGTGTATGTGTTTTAACTAATTTAAATAGTTATATGAATAGGTTTTTGAATCTAGCAGTTTATTCATTAATTGGTTGAGTTTAGGAGATAATCGTATATAACAACTTTTTGAAAAAAATTGCTATAAAGTATAGACAAAAAGGTTTTTTTGTGATATTATAATATAAATAAAATGTTAATCTTTATTAACAATACATAAAGGAGATAAACTATGGCATACGTAATTAGTGATGAATGTATTTCTTGTGGTGCTTGTGCAGACCAATGCCCAGTAAGTGCAATCAGCGAGGGTGATACTCAATATAATATAGATGCTGAAACTTGCATTTCTTGCGGTGCTTGTGCAGACCAATGCCCAGTAAGTGCAATTTCTGAGGACTGATTTTTAAGTTAGGACGTGCGTTTATCGCCGTCCTAATTATAAATTAGTATTAAAATTAAATAAAGTTTTCTAAAAGCTACATAAATTTATACTTGATTTTGAGGCTACTTGTGGCTGATAGATTTTAGCAATATGCTAATTGATAATGTTGAATTGTAAGATTTGAACATTATTAATTATTTTTTTGACACAATTTTTGTTGTCTAAAATTTGAGTTATCAAACAAGAGTTATGTTTGATAATTATCTTTAAATAATAATTTGTAGTTTAATAACAATTTGCTTTTTGCTTGCATATATTGCAACATAGCATTTGTTTATTGGAGGAATTATGGAAAATACAACAATTTTTACTAAAGAGGGATACGATGCTTGCTATGCTGAATACAGAGAACTTGTAGACGTTAAAAGAAGAGAAGCATCTGAAAAAATTAAGGTTGCAAGAGAGTATGGCGACCTTAGCGAAAATGCTGAGTACGATGCTGCAAAAGAAGAGCAAGCAATGATAGAGGCAAGGATTAAAGAGTTAGAAGCAAAACTATCTAACTATGAAATTATTGACGAGTCAAAAATTACAAGCGATGTTGTAAGTATTGGTTCATATGTTAAAGTTTTGGATAAAGAATTTAATGAGGAAGATGTTTACCAAATCGTAGGTAGTACAGAGGCAGATATAAATATTAATCGTATTAGTAACAATTCACCTATGGCAATGGCTTTGCTAGGTAAAAAGAAAGGCGAAACTGTACGTGTTGTAACACCTCAAGCAACTTTTGAAGTTACTATTATGGCAATTAGTAAGGATAAAATTAACTGATTTTATTGGAGAGAGATAAATGGACGTAAGAAGTGAAGTGGAATTGGATTTAAATGATATAATCAAGGCAAGGCACGAAAAATTAGCTAGACTTGTGGAAATTGATAAAAATCCTTACGAAATAGTTAAGTTCGATAAAGACACTAACGCATTAGATATAAAGAATAATTACGAAAAGTACGAGGGCAAAGTGGTTACTCTTGCTGGTCGTATGATTAGCCGTAGAATAATGGGCAAGGCTAGTTTTGCAAATCTTTTAGACGGAACTGGTAGCATTCAGCTTTATGTTAGCAAAAATGACATTGGTGAAGATGATTATGCAGAGTTTAAAAAGTATGATATTGGTGATATTATCGGTGTAACTGGCTTGGTATTTACTACTAAAACTGGTGAGATAAGTGTTCACTCTCATAGTGTTTGCTTGCTTTCAAAGTCGCTTTTGCCATTACCGGAAAAATATCACGGACTTACTAACACAGATATGCGTTATCGTCAAAGATATGTTGATTTAATCGCTAACCCAGAAGTTAAAAAGACTTTCATTACTAGGTCAAAAATTATCAGCAGTATAAGAGCTTTTCTTGATAGTAGAGACTTTTTAGAAGTTGAAACACCAATTTTGAATACTATTCCTGGTGGTGCAAGTGCAAGACCATTTGTAACTCACCATAACACTTTGGATATAGATATGTATATGCGTATCGCACCAGAACTTTATTTGAAAAGATTAATTGTTGGTGGTTTTGAAAGAGTTTACGAGATTGGTAGATTATTTAGAAATGAGGGTATGGATACTAAACATAACCCAGAATTTACTACTGTAGAATTGTATCAAGCTTATACTGATTATAATGGAATGATGGACTTGACAGAAGATTTGTTTAACTACATTGCAGATAATGTTATTGGTAGCAAAACAATTACTTATCAAGGTGTGGAAATTAATATCGGCAACAAGTGGAAGAGAATATCAATGCTTGACTTAGTTAGAGAGGAAACTGGTATTGATTTTGAAAAAATGTCATTAGAGGACTGCATTGCAAAAGCAAGAGCTATTGGTGTAGAATTTGCTGACAATGTAACTTGGGGAAAAGCACTTTATGAAGTGTTTGACCAAAAGATTGAGGAGAAATTAATTCAACCTACTTTTGTTACAGATTATCCAGTTGAGGTGTCACCACTTGCAAAACGTAAAAAAGCAGACCCACGACTTACTGAAAGATTTGAGTTCTTTATAACTGCAAGAGAAATGGGCAATGCTTTCTCTGAATTGAATGACCCAATTGACCAAAAAGGTAGATTTATGGCACAAGTTAAGGAAAGAGAGGCTGGTGATGACGAGGCTCAAATGATGGATGAGGACTTTGTAACAGCACTTGAATATGGTATGCCACCAACTGGCGGACTAGGTATTGGTATAGACAGATTGGTAATGCTATTTACAGACGAAGCTAGTATTAGAGATGTATTGTTGTTCCCAACGATGAAACC
>CAJTZR010000016.1 GCA_910584035.1 uncultured Christensenella sp.
CATTAGTAATCGTAAAAGTCGCTTTCTTTTGCAGATGGTTTACGTTTATTGCCCGATGGCTTAAATAACAAGAAAATCACAATTACAACTACCACGCAAAGTGTGATTATTAAAACAATTCTAGTTATTGTTGCTTTGTTTGGTGTTTTTGCTTCTTGAGTTGGGTTATCTGGCGTTAAGCTTGGGTTAGTGATTTCAGTATCTGGATTTATTGGGTTTGGGTGAGGTGAATATATTATTGTTGGAGTACAATATTTTTTTTTAACATATCCAATAGAGTTATTGGAAAGTCTAACCAATATATATTCCCCACTTTCGGAATAGGCAATAAAATCTAACTTAGTGTTATTTGCAATTTTTGTTGTGGTTGATGTGTCATCTACTATATTATTAAACATTAGTATTTCATCCTGTGATTGAGCAGTCAGTTTGCTGTTACTAATAAAAAATGGAGTTTGAATATTATCAATAGTCTTTTTACTTAACGCATTAGATTGAACGCGACCAGTAATGCCATTATATACTACTATTTTATAGGAAATATCATTGATAATTACATCGGGATTACCAGTTGCTTCAACATAATAGCTTGCATTTAGCTGAATATTACCTTTTAATGTTGGATTATCTAGTATCATACTTGTATTTTGCAGTATGTAATAATATCGTTTTATTTGTCCGTCAGCATAAATATGGCTAAATTGCATACAAGGTAAAAGTATTACAATTGTTATTGCAAGTATTATTATTAAGTTAAAAAGAAACGTTTTTAAAGAGATTGTTTTCATATATCCCCCTTTAATTTAATTAGGGATAGTATAACAAGAATGTGAAAAAAATTCTTTCTAATTTTGAATAAAATTGTCATAAAACTATTGCTTTGTTGAAAAAAGCATTTAAATTAGTGATAGGAGGCATATTACTTGTGCAAAATAGTGAGATTGTAAAACAACTTTTGAGTATTGAAAAAGAGGAACTGCGTAGAAAAAATAAAAATCGATTACAAATGTACAATACTGGTGAAAAGATTCATTTAAAACAAATGGAGTTTCATAAGTGTTTAAAACGCAATCGTTGGGTATTTGGTGGTAACCGAAGCGGAAAGACAGAGTGTGGTGCGGTAGAGGTCATTTGGTGGGCTAGAGGTATACATCCATACAGACAAAATAGACCAAACACTGTTGGCTGGGTTGTGTCTTTGTCATATGAGGTGCAACGTGATGTTGCACAAGCAAAAATTTTACACTATTTAAACCCTGACTGGATTGAGGATATAGTAATGATGTCAGGCAGAAAAGGAGCTCCTGAATATGGGATAATTGACCATATTGTTTTAAAGAATGTCTTTGGCGGACTTTCTAAAATAGCTTTTAAAAGTTGTGACCAAGGCAGAGAAAAGTTCCAAGGTACCTCATTAGATTACGTTTGGTTTGACGAGGAGCCACCATATGACATTTATGAAGAGTGTGTAATGCGTGTGCTAGATAGGTGCGGTGAGATTTGGGGAACAATGACACCGCTTAAAGGACTTACGTGGGTGTATGAGGAAATTTATCTTAATAAAGCTAACAATCCCGAGGTGTGGCATATCCATATTGAATGGGCGGATAATCCCTTTTTAAACAAAAAAGAGGTGGAACTTTTAACTAAGACTTTGAGTAGCGAGTCAGTAGATAGCAGAAGATTTGGTAATTTTAGTAGCGATTGCGGACTTGTTTATCCAGAGTTTGATAGTAATACTCATATTGTTGAACCTTTTAGTGTGCCAAAAGAGTGGCAAGATAATATTGCTATTGACCCAGGACTTAATAATCCGCTTGCGTGTTTGTTTTTTGCAGTGGACTATGATAGCAATATTTATGTTGTAGGTGAGCATTACGAAGCGGGCAGAGATATTGAATATCATACAAAAAAGATTTTTGAGCTTGCGGATAAATTGAATTGGCATAGAGATAGTAAAGGACGATTAATGGCATTGATTGATAGTGCTAGTAAGCAACACACTTTGGCATATAGCAAGAGTGTGGCGGAATTGTTTTACGAAAAAGGCATTGTGGTTAATCCTAACGTCAATAAAGATATGTTTAGTGGTATTGCAAGGGTTAAAGAATATTTAAAGGCACGCCCTCAAAAGATTTTTATATTTAAAAATTGTGTTAATTTAATTAGAGAATTAAAGTCATATTGGTGGTCTAGTGGGGATAACCCTAAGAAAGTTGATGACCATACTTTAGACGCATTAAGGTATTACATTATGACAAAACCATCACTTAACGAATCTAAGATTAGAGAGTTAAGTGAGATAGAAAAAGATAAATCTAAACTTATGAGGCGATTAAGAAAGTTGTAGTATGGGGTAGTGAATGGCAGAGAAAAAGAATAAGCGAGATATTATGCTTGATATTTTGTATAAAAAGGGTATGGGATATCAAACGGAAGAGGTAGTTGAGGAATATGCCAGTGAGGATAAAGGCGGAGAGTTGATTAAAAGAAAGGTTACTATTAAGAATGTACCACCAGATGTTACCGCACTTAAAGCTTACTTGGATATTTCTAAACAAAATAGTGAATTTGACAATTTGAGTGACAGCGAGTTACAAGCTGAAAAAATCAGATTGCTTAAATTATTAAAGAAAATGGAGGATTAAAATGAAACTAACAAAACTAAACGTTAAAGTAAGATGTGATTTCGGATTGTGCAGAAATTATGCAAGTTATGAAATCTTTGAGCAAGGGGTGCTTGCAAAGCGAAAAATCTATATTTGCGAAGATTGTGCGAAACAACTTTTTGAGTTGTTATCAAAAGAATTTGTGCCTAAAAGCCCAGTTAATCTTATAAACAAAGCAGTTAAAAAGCAAGGAGAAAAACTAAAATGAGTGTAATAGAATATCAAGAGGATATTGTAAATGAGGTTTTAAAAGACTTTGAACGCATAAGTGAGGAGAGAAAGTCGCTTGAAAGTGGTTGGCGATTGAATATGAACTTTGTACAAGGAAATCAGTATTGTGAGATTTCACCTATTGGTGATGTGGAAGACTATGGTAAACAATACTTTTGGCAAGAAAGGGAAGTTTTTAATCATATCGCTCCAATTTTGGAAACAAGACTTGCTAAGCTTGGTAGAGTTCAAGCTAATGTTAGTGTTAGACCATTCAGTCAAGATGAAACAGATATAAATGTCGCTAAATTGTCTACTAGTGTATTAAAAACTATTTCAGAGGAAAATAAGCTTTCTGAGATTTTAGCTCAAAGCAATGTTTGGAGTGAAATTTGCGGAAGTGTATTTTTTAAAGTTGTATGGAATGAAAACAAAGGTAGAGCAATAGGCGAAAGTAAAAATAAAAAACTAATCAAGGAGGGTGACATTGACATTATACTTTGTCCGCCTTATGAGATTTTTCCAGATAAAATAACCAATAACAGCATTGAGGATTGTAAGTACATATATCACGCAAAGGTGTATTCTATTGATGACGTAAAAGAAATTTGGAATATTGATGTAGAACCTCAATCTTTGCAAGTTTTTACTTTTGACAATGTTGCTAATAGTGGTGGACTAGGTTATACCGCTAGTTGCTCTAGATGTGCAACTTCAAAACAAGATAACTCTTGTTTGGTTATAGAAAAGTTTGAAAGACCAAGCAAAAATTATCCAAAAGGCAGGCATATAATTGTTGCTGGTAACAAGTTGGTTGTCGCAGAGGACTTGCCATACCAAACTGAACAAGATGGTGGATATGGTTTGCCGTTTGCTAGAAAAACTTCGCTTGAGAATGTAACTTGTTTTTATGGTAGCAGTATTGTTGAAAGAATTATTCCTGTACAAAGGGCTTACAATGGTATTAAAAATAAAAAGCACGAATTTATGAATCGAATTGCTATGGGTGTGCTTGCAGTGGAAGATGGCTCAGTTGATATAGACAATTTAGAGGAAGAGGGGTTGTCACCTGGTAAAGTATTGATTTATCGTGGAGGTTGCAATCCACCTCGAATGTTAAATATGGGTAGTGTGCCAAGTGAGTTTGATAGTGAGGAGGCACGACTTGAGGAAACTTTTGTAAATATTACAGGTGTAAGTGAATTTATGAGAAGTTCATCATTGCCTTCAAATGTAACTTCTGGTACAGCTATCAGTTTATTGCAAGAGCAAGATGATACAAGAATTTCTATGTCTGCAGAATCAATTCGTAATGCGGTAAAACGTATTGGACAATTGGTTTTAAGGTTGTATAAGCAATTTGCCATAACAAGACGATTAAAGCGTATTGCTGGCGATAATGGTGAGGTGCAGTTATTGTATTTCAAGGGGTCAGATTTGGCAGCCGATGATTTGGTATTTGATACAGATAATGAATTAAATGAGACACCAGCTAGCAGACGTAGTATGGTAATGGAGTTGGTTAGAATGGGTATGTTCCAAGATGCAAATGGAATGATGTCTGAGCGAAACCGACTTAAACTTTTGGAAATGCTTGGCTTTGGTAACTGGGAAGCAACCCAAGATATTAACGAGTGCCACAGAGTAAAGGCACAAAAAGAAAATATTGATATTAAAAATGTTCAAATTGATGCAATGGAATATGATAATCACGATTTGCATATTGAAGAGCATATAAAAGCGATAATCAATGAAAAAGATAGTAATGTTGTTGATAGGTTAGATAGTCATATTAAACAACACAAAATGTTTACTGTATTATCGCAAGAAGATAATTTATTAATGGAGGATAATAATGCAAGAGAATAATACTATAGAACAAATGGAAGTTACAACACCGAGTGAGGTAGAAAAGCCTCTATGCGAGCAAGCTGATACTACCGATAACACACTTGACAATGAAAAAACTGACATCTCTTATGGGAAATTTAAGTCTGCTCAAAGTTTGTTAGAGGGATATCAACAATTAGAAAAAGAATTTACAAAAAAATGTCAAGCTATGAAAGAACTTGAAAATCAAGCGGTGATTAATCCGCAAGTAATTGAAAAAATGTTGAGTATTAATCCTAAACTTACTAGTTTAACAGATGAGCTTAAATCTGCCACTAACACAGAGGAGTTTTGTGCAAAACTTGCAGAACAATTGGTTGGTAGAATTAATGAGCCTTGCAATATTATAAAGGACGAGGAATTTTTGAATAATTATGTTTACTCAAATAGTGAAATCGTTAGTAGAGTAATTGCAGATTATTTAGATAGCCTTGCCACAATTAAAGTACCGCAAACATTATCAAAAGGCGGTAGCTCGTATGTATCGCCAACATACAAACCTCATACTATTGCTGAGGCAGGAAATATGGCGAGAAAATTTATTGAAAATAGGAGATTTTAAAAAATGGTAAATTTGGAAACAGCGGATAAAGCGTTAAAGAGTGTATATTTAGGTGTAGTTACTGAGCAACTTAATACTGCAGTCAATCCATTGCTTACAAAAATTGAGCAAACATCAAGTGATGTTTGGGGTAAAGAGATTATTAAACTTGTGTCATATGGCTTGAATGGTGGTGTTGGTGCAGGTGAGGAATGTGGAACATTGCCTACAGCAGCTGGTAACAACTATGCTCAATTTAAGTTGGACCTTAAAAACTTGTATGGTAGTATTGAAATTTCAGATAAAGCAATAAGAGCATCGCAAAACAATGTTGGTGCGTTTGTAAACTTATTGAATGCAGAGATGGAAGGACTTTTAAAAGCATCAAAATACAATTTAGGAAGAATGCTTTATGGTAATGGCGATGGAATATTGGGAAATATAGCTGTAAATGAGGGTAGTAATACAAATGTAGTTAAGGTGAATAATATTCAAAATTTTGCAGTTGGTATGCTTGTTGATATGTATGATTATAATGATAATTTAAAAATATCTAAAGCAAGAATACTTGATGTTGATAGAAAGAACATTGAGATTGTAATTGATAAAGAAGTTGACCAACTAAATACTGGCTATTATTTTACAATTCAAAACTCAAAAGGCAATGAACTTACTGGTTTAGGTGCTATTTTTGGTGATACAGATATTTATGGTTTAAAAAGGTCTGAAAATAATTGGCTTAAGCCATTTAAAAAGTCTTTAGATGGTACATTTGAGTTGGGAGCTATTCAAGAAGCAATAGATACTTGCGATTTTAATACTGGTTCAGAAATTAACTTTATTACTTGTGCATATAATGTTAAAAGAGTATATGTTAAAAACTTATCATATAATAGAATTAATATGGATTTTATGAATATTGATGGTGGTTTTAAAGCAATATCATATAATGGAATTCCACTTTACAGCGATAGATTTGCTGAGGATGGTTCAATGTATTTGTTGAATACTAATGATTTTAAAATGCATCAACTTTGTGACTGGCGTTGGATTGAAGGTGATAGTGGTAATGTTATTAAGCAAAAACTTGGTACACCTACTTATACTGCAACTTTAGTAAAATATGCAGATTTAATTTGCGATAGACCTTGCGGACAAGCAAAATTGTATAACATATTCCAATAATTATGAATGAGTTGAGATTGATTAGCAGTAATTGTTTTGATATTCCCGAAAGGATTAGGGAACTTGACGATAATTATAGGCTTTATTATAATGTTAGAAAAAATGTTATAGAATTGCATAGTTTAAGGCGTAACCCTTCCTTTCAAATGGTAATGCCTTACAAACAACTTGATGCACGTGCAGTTGAATATGTCAGACGTACCAGAGTGGATAAAATACTTGATGAGATTAATCAAATTGACGAGTATAATCAAAAACTAGAAGAAAAAATAATCAATCAAACTATGGATGAGTTTAACACAAAAATGAAAAGCGTAGTAAACTATATGAATAGGGGCGGAAGTGAGCTTCCCTCCTATTCTGAATTGTGAGGTTGTAATGAGAGTTGAAGAAATTTTGACAGAAGTTTTGGTAAGGCTAGGTGACAGAGACAAATATGATATATCAAACTTGCCTAGTAATGATGATGAAATCAATACAATTATCAAGTGTATTAATATGATTATATCAGAAATTGCAAGTGACTATTTGCCAATTGAGTTCAAGGAAAATGTTATCGTTGAGAATGGTGTAATACCTTATGATAGTTTGTCTAAAAGATTGATTAATCTTAAAAAAGTTACAAAAAACCATTCGAAAATCGGTGCTAAAATGTATCCAAATGAAATTTTAGTAAACGAAAATGGTGAGGTATGTGTAGAATATCTATATATGCCAGATGAGGTAAAGCTTGGCGGTGATATTGAACTTTCACCTCGAGTAACACTTATGTTGATTGTCAATGGTGTTCTAGGTGAGTATTGTTTATTGCAAGGTAGATATGAAGATGCTATGCTATATGATAAAAGGTATCGTGAGATGTTAAAGATTGCTTGTAGAGCAACAAAAGAAATAATTTTAAAACACGGTTGGTGGCATTGATGAAAGAAGTATATTATAAAAAAACTTTGCCTGTAAGAAAAGTAAGAGTTGCTAATTTTAGAGGGGTAAGTATTGATTGGTTTTCAAAGTCATTGCCAGTTGATTATGCGGTTAAGCAAGAAAACTTAAAAACTTTAAATGGTGTTCTTGTTGCCGCAAAAACTCCTAAAGAACTTAAAATATTCTTTGATGATAAAATAGAAAAAATTATCCCATATACTGACGGAATTGTAAAGTTATTGGTGGTTTGTGAAAATAGTACTTATATTTTGGACAATGATAATGGTGAGTTTGTAAAAACACCTTTGCAAGTAGATTTTAAAATTTTGGATAGTACACGTTATAAGTATGGCGAGGAAGATTATTTGATACTTGCAACTGATAATGGCCTTAAAAAATTTGAAAAAGGAGCAATAAGTGATACAGAAGCAAATTGCAATTTTAATATGGTTTGTAACCATTATTACAGAATTTTTGCTGCTGGTAAAAACACAACTAAACTTGAGTTTAGTGACGACTTTGCACCATTTAATTGGACGCAAAGCATTGATGAGGGCGGATATATAAATTTGACCTTTGAGAATGGAAACATTACTGACTTGATTAGCTTTAATGAATATCTAATTGCAAGCCAAACAGATGGTTTTACAAAAATAGTTGGTTATTCTGAACAAGAGGACTTTGTTGTTAAATCTGTAGAGTCACCAAACAATATAAAAAGTAATAGTGTTGTTAACTGCGGTGATTATATTATGTATGCGACTAATAAAGGTTTTGGCATATTTGATGGGTACAATTGTAAAAGTATTAACGAGGAATTATCGTCATTTTTAAAAGATTGCAATGTACAAGCTCAAGCTTGCAATGAATATTGCTACTTTTTATGCAAAAACACCACAGACGAATTTGCGGAAAATTATATTATTGCTTATGACTTAGTAAGGAAAGACTATCACTTTATATCTTGTGCCAATGCAAAATTTATAAAGACTGTAAAAGTAAATTCTGTTGAAAACTTACTTGTGGTATATGATAATCAAATTAAGGTGCTTATGGATAATACCAACAGCGAAACTAAAGTATGGCAGTCTGGTGTAATAGATTTTGATAAGCCAGAGGGTGAAAAACTGCTAAAAAAAATAGTGTTTGGTGGAAAGACAATAATTGATTTGAAAATTACAGTAGACGGGCAAAATTACTTTTATAGTATATCAAATAAAAGGAGTGTTTTGCTTAACTTGAAAGGCAAGGAATTTGTTTTGCAGATTGAACCTAAAGGTATTAATATTGCAGTGCCGTCACCTGTTTTGGAATATCAAGTTTTGGAGGAATTTTAATGAATAAAGTTAACGAAATGTTGGAAGAGTTGGACTTGAAAGTGGACAGGCTTAAGCAAAAGGTTAAAGGTTGTAAAGTCATTTGCAAGAATAACACTGAAGGAAGTAGTCAATTAGTATTTGCACACAATGTTTATGGTACAAATAAGGTGCTTACATATGATATTACTGTATTGGGAACTAGTATGGCAAATATCGTTGTAAAACTTGATGGAGTGGTACTGACTGCTACAAATGGTCTTGCCGTTGCTGGTGAAATATTGCTTAAGGCACATAAATTGTATAGTTTATCAGTTGAGTGTACTGGTGATGGAATACTTGCGGCAAAATTAAGACTGGAAGGGGCAGATTTAAGAATAATTTAGGAGGATATATGGGATTATTTCAAGAAATTGATGATTGGTTTAAAGATTTAGGAAAAAAAGAAGTTGAAAAAGATGATGAGAATAAAATGATAGACGAACTGGCTCATATGAATGCCATTGAAAGAAATAGATTGGAACAACTTGCTAAAGAATACGCTGAATCTTTTAGGCCACCTAATAAGGAATTTGAATATTTGGAAGATTATGTACCAGTTTCAAAAGATAAATTAAAAGAGCAAAGCACTAATAAATATAGCGATGATTATAACAAGAATTTGGAAAAGACCAATAAAGATTTTGAGGACAAGCTATCCGCTGTGGTAAATAAAGAAGATGGCTATAAGCAAAGTGCAGAGCAAAAAAGTGAATACTATAATGATAAGTATAAAGATTTGGAAGAAAATTATAAGTCAAAAGCTAGTAAAAATGGTATAGCAGATTCGTCAATTAAAAGCGAAAAAACAGTTGCATTGAAAGATGAACGTGATGGTTTTATTGAGGATGTTATGCTTGCTTTAAAAAATAAGCTTGAGCTTACGGCTGGGGATAAAAATGAACTTTTGGAAAATAAAAATCAAAAGGTTACAGCCCTTGACCAAAAATTCCAAAAAGATGTTGAGGATTACTTGAATAAACTTATTGCAGAAGAGGACAAAAAAGTTGAAAATGTTAAAAAGACAAATGAGGAAACTGCAAAAAAGGAGCAAGATTATAAAGAATATCAAGCTAAAGTAGTCACAGACAAGTATACAGAGGCAAAAAACAAACAAAAAGAAATGATTGAGGAAGAATTGAATGGTCATTTTGAGGATGAAACTCGTGAGAAAGATTATGAGGAAAGATATCAAATTGCCAAAGAATTTTATAGTAAGTACAAAAAAAGTTCCGCAGCAGATGCCATCAGAAAAAACGACAGATTAAAAGCCTTTTTAGGTAACAAGTATTATAGGCTGTTAGGAGAATTTGATGGTTAACAATGAGGTTTTACTTTTAGTGGCTAAAAGCGGTGTTTTTGCAGTATTATTTGTAATTTTGCTTTTTTATGTGTTGAAAGATTCAAGAAATAGGGAACAAAATTATCAAAAGATAGTTAATAAATTAACTACAGAATTAAATGCCGTTTTTAAAATAGAGGAAGATGTTGAACAAATTAAAACAATTGTTCTAGCAAAGCCACTATATAATGTAGAGGAAAATATATGAAAAGTAAATTTAGAAATTACGGCTTGTGGATAAGCATTATTAGTGCAGTGCTTATGTTATTGCAAGCTATGGGGTTAAAGTTTGATGTGCCTTATGTCAATGAGATTATTACATCAGTATTAGGTGTGCTTGTGACATTGGGTATAATTAGTAATCCGTCAGATGGAAGCGGTTATTCAGATAAGAGCGTTTTGACTCAAGAAAGTGAGGACAAAGTAGCAACTGAGGCACAATCAGACATTGAGAAAGAGTAAATTTAATAAGTGTAACGAAGCAAGAAAGGAACTTGAATACAAGTTCCTTTCTGTTTTTTATTAAGCAAAAATTATTAAAGATTAATTTGATAATTTAATTTTTTCTATTAACTTAAAGACTTAAAAGATAATCAGCAGATTTGTTGAAAAATACAGCTATAATAAATCTATTCATTTATTATCTCTTCAACAAATAACAGATTTTTGATTGGTTGTAAAAATACATTTTGTTGGATAGAGAAATAATAGCAATAAAATAATAAACTATTTAATTGATAGATATTATACTATTTAAGACAAAGTAAAATTTGGTCAACTATTTTTTGTGGTGTTTCTCTGTCATAATTGCTAATCGGTTTTGGTGCGGCAAGTGTCAAATTGATTTTATCCAGTAAAAGTTCTGGGGTTAAATCTTCTTGCCTAATAACTGTAAAGTTACTTTTTTTAGCGTTTTCCATTTGGTCACCACGTGATGCACTCTCGGGTAGTGGAATTAAAATGCTACGTACACCAATAGCTTGTAATTCTGTTATAACACCTGCACCCGCTCTTGCAATTACAATTGAGGCAGCTGCGTAATAGTCACCAATATTATCAACATACTCAATAGGATAATACCCATTAGTTTTTACATCTGGTAGTTTGCCTTTACCAGTTAAATGGATAACATTAAATTTTTTTGTGAGCGAACCTAGCGAGCTGACAACACAATCGTTTATTGCTTTTGCACCAAGACTGCCGCCTACAACTAGAATGTTAGGTTTATTGTCTAAATTAAAATTAGTACCGATTTTTGACGGGTTTCCGCACAATATTTCATCTCTAATAGGTGAGCCAAGTGTAATATACTTATTGTTTTTATTACAGCTTTCGTCTGATGTTATTATTTTGCTTGCATTCTTTTGAGCAAGCTTATTTGCCACCCCAAGACTTTTATCTGATTCGTGTATTACATAAGGAATTTTTAATTTTTTGCAAGCGTAGGTTATTGGTAATGATACATATCCGCCTTTGGAGAATACTATGTCTGCATTTAATCTTTCAAGTAATTCCACACCTTCAGCAATGTATTTAGGTAGTAAAAAAGGAATTTTTATATTACGTAATAATTTAACTCTATCTAGTTTTATTGCTCGTATAGGAAAAAATTGAATATTGTTTGCTTTTGCAATTTTTTCTTCCATTCCGCCTTTTTCACCTACATAATATATATTGTCAAAATGCTTTTTCAAATAAGGTATAAGTGCAATGTTTGGTATGATATGTCCACCGCTTCCACCGCCAGTCAATACAATTGTACGCATTATTCCCCTCCTAAAAAGGTTAATTTTTACTATTTCAATGTATTTTATTACCATTATGCATAAAAATATGCTGATTTTTGATAGATTTTTCAAAAACTATTGCTTTTTTTCTTAAAGTATTGTAGAATAGTTATGTAAACATTTTATGCAAATAATTTGTATTTTTTTTGCATATACTTATAATGAGTAAATAATTAATTGTGATAAAAATATAATAGAAATTCTGTAGGAGAAATTATGAAAGTTGAAAAGTTTAAAAGTGAATCTGGTTTTGAGAGTTATGCATATATTTGGGACGAGGTTCAAGAGCCAATTGGTATAGTTCAAATTATACATGGTATGGCAGAGCATATTTTAAGATATGATTTTTTTGCTGAGTTTTTAAATTATAATAAATTTATCGTTGTAGGTATGGATACTCGTGGTCACGGCAGAACGGCTGTTGAGGGGTTAGGTTTAGGCATAGTGACTGACGGCGATAGTTTTGCAGATACAACTTCCGACCAAATTGACTTTGCAAAAAGCATTAAAGCTAGATACAATTTGCCAATGTGTTTATTTGGTCATAGCTTTGGTTCATTTTTAAGCCAATCTTACATTGAGAGAGCAAGTGATTTGCTTGAGGGGGTTATTCTTTGCGGTTCTGCAAAACAAAAAGGTGCGGATATTAAAGTTGGTGAATATGTTTCTAAAATGCAAGCAGTTTTGTGTGGTAAGAATAAGCCTGCACACTTTATTACAAAAGTTGCTTTTGGTGGCTTTGACAAAAAGTTTGAGTATGACAAAATTGAAAACGCTTGGGTTTGCAGTAACTTGGAAAGTGTTAAGAAATACAATGAGGACGAATTGTGTGGTGCAGTTGCATCAATAGGTTTCTTTAAATCATTGTTTTGTGGTGTAAAAGATTTGTATGAGGAATGTAATCTTGATTGCATTAAAAAAGATTTGAAAATCTTTATCATTAGTGGCGATAAAGACCCAGTTGGCGGATATGGTAAAAAGGTACAGAAATTATATGATACTTATGTAAATAGTGGTATCGCTGATGTAACAATGAAATTGTATCCTGACAAAAGGCACGAATTGCTTAATGAGGATATTCGGGACCAAGTTATGTTTGACGCTCTTGATTTTTACAAAAAATGTGTGGAAATCAAGGCTACAGATGTGGAAAATAACTAGTTTGAGGTGCAGAATTGATAATTAAATAGGAATTTGCTTGGTGATTTGTAAATTTTTTAAAAAAATTGCAAATCACTCTTTATTTTTTAAAAAAACTATGTTATAATAATATTATAATAATTATAATGTTAATTTTATTATTAACTATAAGTAATTTTATTTATACAAGTAAGGCAATAAGTTTAGGCAAGTATGCTTTGTTTTGAAAAGGTGAAAACAATTATAAAGCTTAGAAATTTTTATTAATTAAAAATTCTTATTTTATGCTTAATTATTTTAACTTATGTGATAAATTTATCTTTGCTTGCAAAAAAGAAATGCCTAGATACATATGCAACATTTTGGCATAGGAAAATTAAAACACAATGAATATTATGTTTTGCATTAAATTGCAATAATTATGGAAAAATATAAATGTGAATGCAAAGGATAAGGAGTATTTATGAAAAAAGAGAATAAAGATTATTCATCTGATAGTATTGAAGTCTTAGAGGGATTAGATGCTGTAAGACTTAGACCAGGTATGTATATTGGTGATTCTTCTACAAAAGGTTTGCATCATATTTTGTGGGAGATTGTTGACAATAGTATTGATGAAATTGCCAATGGATATGGTGATGTCATTGATATACGACTAAATAAAGACGGCAGTGTCAGTGTTACGGATAATGGTAGAGGTATTCCAGTTGATATTCATAAAGAATTAAAAATTCCCGCATTGGAAATAGTTTTTACAAAGCTACACTCTGGTGCGAAGTTTGGAAGTGACGACTACAAGTTTTCTGGTGGTTTGCACGGCGTTGGTTCAGCCGTTACAAATGCAGTATCACGCTGGTTAAATGCTACCGTTTGGCGTGACGGAACGGAAAATTATATTGAGTTCCATTCTCCCGAAATTAATGGAAAAATTAAAAGCGGTATAAGAAAAACTCAAATGACAACGAAAAAGTGCGATAAAAAATTGCACGGAACACAAGTTGTATTTATGCCAGATGATAGAGTTTTTGGTCATAATAAAATATCTTTTGAGGTGGTAAATAAAAGGATAAAGGAACTTGCTTTTTTAAATAGTAATCTTACAATTACTCTAAGTGATGAGAGAGAGAGGGACGAATATGGTATGCCAAAGTTTGCAAGCTATCACTATAGTGGTGGACTTGTTGACTTTGTAAAATATCAAAACGAAAACAAAAAGGCACTTTATGAAACTCCAATTTACTTTGAAAGCGTAGGGGAGAATATAAGAATTAAGGCTGCAATGCAACACACTGACGGCGTGGAGAGCATTACAAGCTTTGTAAATAATATACCTACGCACGAGGGCGGTACTCACGAAACTGGCTTTAAACAAGGTTTAACTAAGTTTATGAATGACTATGCTAAAGCAAATGGCTTTATAAAGGAAAAAGATACTCCTTTTGTGGGTGATGACTTTCGTGACGGACTTACTGTTGTTATGCTTATTCAAATGCGTGACCCTGAATTTGAGGGACAAACAAAATCAAAGCTTTCAAATGCTTGGATAAAAAAGCCTCTTGAAGATATGGTATTTTCCGCTTTGGGTGAGGTGTATAAAAAGCTACCTAAAAATATTATTGCAGATATTTATGCTTTGGCACTTGCATCTAAAAAGGAAAGAGAAAGGTTGCAAAATAGCAAAGACGTATCTAAAAAAATGCGTGATATTGCAGCTAATAAATTGATTGGTAAACTTGCTCCTTGTATAGGTAAGAATGCAAAGAAAAATGAGCTGTTTATAGTAGAGGGTGACTCTGCTGGTGGTTCAGCAAAAAATGGTAGGGATAGAAATTTTCAAGCAATATTGCCACTTAGAGGTAAACCGCTTAATGTGGAAAAATCAAAGCTTGATAAAACACTTGCAAATGAGGAAATTTGTACTATAATAAGTGCTTTGGGTGCAGGTTTTTATCACGATTTTAATATAGATAATTTAAAATATGATAAAGTTATTATCCTTGCCGATGCTGACCAAGACGGTGCACATATTAGAGCAATTTTGCTAACTTTCTTTTATCGCTATATGCGACCGCTTATACTTGAGGGGCACGTTTATATAGGTATGCCACCACTTTATAAGGTGGAAAATAAAGGGGAAGTAACTTATGTTTATGATGATATTAAACTTAAAGAGTTGCTTGAGAATATAAGCGGTAAAAAGACTATACAACGATATAAAGGTTTGGGTGAAATGAATCCAGAACAATTGTGGGAGACTACAATGAACCCAGAAAATCGCTCATTAATGAAAGTTACGGTAGACGATGTTACCGAGGCGGAACGTATGATTACAACTTTGATGGGTGATAATGCGACCGCAAGAAAAGAATATATAAATACTAATGCTAACTTTAACAAACAAGATGCTTTTGAAAAAATAGGAGGATAGTATGGCAAAAGATAAAGTCATAATTAATGACACTATACTTGATTGTGAAATATCTGATGTATTGCATAACTCAATGATGCCATACTCTGAATATGTTATTTTAGATAGGGCATTACCTAGGGTTGAGGACGGCTTAAAACCAGTGCAAAGACGTATTTTGTACACAATGTATGAACTTGGAACTACACCAGAAAAACCTTATAGAAAGTCTGCACGTATTGTTGGTGATTGTTTGGGTAAATATCATCCTCACGGCGATACATCTGTTTATGGTGCAATGGTAAGAATGGCTCAGTCATTTAATATGAGCAGTATGCTTGTTGATGGTCACGGCAACTTTGGTAGTATAGACGGCGACTCTGCAGCAGCAATGAGGTATACAGAGGTAAGGCTTCAACCTCTTGCTATGGAGATGCTTAGAGATATTGAGCAAGACACTGTTGAGTGGATGCTTAACTTTGATGATACTTTGAAAGAACCAAAGACATTACCAGGTAGATTTCCTAATCTTTTGGTAAATGGTGCATCTGGTATTGCGGTAGGTCTTGCAACAAATATACCGCCACATAACATTACTGAGGTAATTGACGGCGTATGTGCTTATATTGATAATCCTAGAATAAGTTTGGAAAACTTAATGGAATACATTAAAGCCCCAGATTTTCCAACTGGTGGCGAGCTTTTGGTTAATGAGGAATTAAAGAGGGCGTACGAAACGGGTAAGGGCAAGATTGCTATCCGTGCAAAGGTAATGATTGAAAAGGACGGCGACAAGCTAAGTTTTGTTATTACTGAATTGCCTTATCAAGTAAATAAAGCAGCATTGCTTGCAAAAATAGACGAGTATCGTGAGAGCAAAAAGGAATTGTTTGGTGATATTACAGATATTATTGATGCTTCCGACAGAACAGGTATGCGTGCTATTATTAAGTTTAAAAAAGATTGCAATCACAAAAAATTATTGCACCATTTGTTTCAACATACAGATATGCAACAAAACTTTAATATTAATATGGTTGCTATTGCTGACGGAAAACCACAACAACTTGGCTTGCTTGATTTGGTAAGACATTATGTAAACTATCAACAAAATTTGATTTTAAGGCGTTCACAATACCAACTTGCAAATGCAAAAGCAAGAGAGCATATCTTGCAAGGTATTATAATTGCGATTGAAAATATTGATGAGGTTATCAAAATAATCAAATCGTCAGTTTCACCAACAGAGTGTAAAAGCAAGTTAAAGGAAAGGTTTTTGATTAGCGAAAAACAAGCTCAAGCAATTCTTGAAATTAGGCTTGCAAGGCTAACTAAACTTGAGGTAACTAATCTTAGGGAAGAAATTGCGGAACTATTAAAGACTATTGAGTATTTAACTGGTGTAGTTGGTAGTAAACGTAAACAGCTTAGCATAGTAAAGAGCGAGTTAATTGATATTAGAAAAAGATATAAACTTGAAAGACGTTCACACATATTTGTTGATGGTATTGAACAAAAAATTCAAGTATATGACGTTAATGAGGTTGAGGAAAAGAAAGGTTATTGCATTTTAACTTGTAAAAATTGCATTAAATTCCTATCTCAAAAGACATACAAGAGTGCAAACAAAACAGCTCAAAACTGCTCAAGTGAGGACTTGCCTATTAGTATTGTACAATGTAACAATTTATCACCAGTTTTTGCTTTTACTAGTCTTGGTAATGTTGCACAAATCAATATGGACGATTTGAAAGAGGAAAAATGGCGTAGCAAAGGTACAATAGCTAATAAAGTAATTACAGACCTTGCAAAAGGTGAAACTATTGTTAAGCTATTAACTCGTGATCAAATTGAAAATAATAACTTGTTATTTGTTACACGTAGCGGTATGGTCAAAGTTGGTAGAGGTGAGGAATATTTGATAAACAAGAAATTCTACCAAGCAACTAGTATGAAGAGTGATGACGAAGTTATCTATGTGGATATAAAAGACGATAGCAAAACAATAATCACAATTACCGACCAAGGTATTGCTTTAAATATGGAAAGTGATATTACTCCAACTGGCAGAAAGTCACAAGGTGTTATAGGTATGTCACTTGGTGATGACGATTTTGTCAAATTTGCGGAACAAATTGACGATGAAGGCGAGATTATAATCGTGACCGAGCGTGGTGCAGCTAAAAAGGTTATTGCTGGGCTAATCAAAGTTTCTAGCCGTAATAGAAAGGGCAATAAAATTCAAAGCTTTACTGATAGAACAGGTTATTCTATTTTGTATGCTGGCTATGTAAAAGAACCATTTGACGTTATTTTGGTTGGCGAAAATGACGAGATAGTACCAATTAATAGTGAGGAGATACGTATTGAAAATATGAACTCAAGAGGTTCATTAATTCCTAACATTGCGGGTAATATTGCCACAGTAGTAGGCTTAAAAGTACTATAATACAAATTATGTGTCGTTAAATTTGAGAGAACTTAAATTTAAATAAAAGCTACCGCTTCTTGCTTGATAAATCAAGCCGACACCATTTGAATTAACAATTGTTGATGTCAAATGCCACTATGTGTCGCTTATCGGGGTTCCCACAAAATAACTTTTTTGTGGGGTGTATTGACCGCTATGATTATATAGCCTTACACTATTATAATTGCTATTCAAGATTTTTTTAAATAGACATTAAAAAAGTCACGGACTAAATAGTTGTTAAAAAACATTATTCTTTATTAGAGTTGACATAAAGTAAAAATGCAACAGAGTATAATAAAAAGCAATTTAATACCGATTTTCGTAGTATTTTAAATTAAATTAATTGCAAAAGTAAATTTATTATATTGTATAGTTATAAATATTTTATACCAACCAGTGGTCAGTGGATAAGTATGCTTTTTGCTGTCTAGTATAAATGTTTGATTTGCTAGGTGCATTTATCATTAATTTTTTACATATAATAAAGCATTAAAAAAAACAAATTAATTTAGTCACTTTAAATAAAAATATTCGATTACAATTATCGACAAATTAATTATATTTGCTTGAAATTATCAGCAAATTAAAAATAATTGCTTAATAAAAAATATCAACTAAAACAAAAAACAATGCTGTAATTCAGCATTGTTTTTTAACTCTGTTTAAAGTTTATTTTTTATTTATAGTTGCTACTAAGCTTAATAAGATAATATCAAAACTTGTTTTTTACTTGAAAGCAATAACTTTATTTGCAATAAAAATGATAATTTAATGTTTTACGATTTACGTAACAAATTTGATAAATTTACTATAATTTTGATAAATATTCAAAATCTATTTAAACTTATATTTAAAAGAGTAGTTCAGCTTAAAATATCTACTTGAGTTTCCTCAATTTTTTTCTTTGAGTATTTGTTTTTGTGGATAAGTAGTAGTGCAATTATTGTAAACGCAACTATTGCCACAGATGTTATAGTTATTGCAATAATTTGATTTGGTGTAAGCCCTGTTGCTTGTAAATTTTCACTTAAAACATATCCAATTGTGTTATTGTAATATACTTTTGTAAACGTGCTTTTTGCATCAAATTCACCAACTATTTGAATGTCATCACCATCTTTTATATCGTCAAATAAAACTTCGCTATTTAAGTTTGCCTCTTTGTAAACTTTGATAGTTGTACCTACTTTTGGTGCTTTAGCACGCATAAACTTAATTGTTTTAGGTGGAGTAGTTGGTACAACTTTTGATAGATAATCTGCATCTACATAACCAACAATAGTTTTACCATTACTTTCAAACCTAATTTTGTACCAATTCCAAGTATCGCCGTCAGCAATTTTTGCAATACAAGTTACTTGTGTTTTGCTGTCAAGTATATATTCCTTTCCGTCAAACTTAGTTTCTGCATTTTTGTATGGATATTTGTATACTTGCATATTGCCAACTATTGAGGACATAATTTGCTCGTGCATATCAATTGTATTCAAAATATCAAGTTCGTCAGTTGCTATATATTCATACTGCATAGCATACTTAGAAGTTACATAATAATATTTTTTGCCGTCAAATTCCTCAGCTGTTTGTGATAATATTAAGAATATTTCACCACTCTTAATCATTCTTGTAGACTCAGGATTGTTAGGTGTGCGGTAGGCTAGAGTATCTACTTTAACTTTACCAGTTTTGATAATTTCAAATTCACTAGGTGGTGTTATCTCATTGTTGATAGTTCCGTCAAGACCAATACTTTTGCCATCAATTTTGTATAGCAAATGTTCGTCTATATTAGTAAAGTAATAGTTTGCATTAATGCTATCAACAGCTGTTGATATGTTGGAACTTGTTTCAAATTTATTAATTGTGTATTCGCCCACTTTTGTAAAAGAATATACATTGTTTGTCATTGTTTGAGAATATTTTGTTATTCTGCCATTATTTTCTACAAACAAATTACCTCTAAAATCAATATTGTAATTTCTACCTGCTTGTGGTATTTTGCTTGTAAATACAGCGTTTTCTGGCTTTTCCAAATTGTATTTTGCAATGTCGCCAGTGCTTTTGTTGATTAGATAAGCATAGTTGGTACTTACTGCTGTAGTAATTTCATTTGCATTGATAGCTATGTTTTGTATAAAAGCTTTAGTGCTATTACCGTCCAAAGTATAAACCACATTATTTGATAGTATCAATAAATTATTGTCATAAGGCGATATTGATACAACCTCTGTCAATATTTCCTCATCTGGCACACTTGCATTATTTTTGCTTTTATATAGAATTTTTTCGTCAGATATATAGTAAATTTGTCCAGATACTACAACTACTTTGATAGGCTTGTGTGTAGTTTTAATTTCCTCACGTTCAGTAGTTTCAACACTTTTTCTTTTTATAATTCTGCTGTTGTTTGTGTCAGCAATATAAAGATAGTTGCCGTCACTAAAAACACCTTGAGGGGAGTCAAACCTTAATTTATCCGAACCCTTACTTGTAATTAAGTTTAACTCATTGCCGTTTGTATCAAAGGTATAAACCTTACCATTATCAATAGAGTCACTTGTTTCCGCAGTTGCTATTATGTTGCCATTTTCAATCAATAATTGATTGAACTTAGTATCGTTAACAGCGATTTCTTTATTGTTTGAAAACAACTTGTTTGTTGTGTCTATATAATATGCTTTATCATTATATATATAATAATCTTTTATCTCATTGCCAGTAATTTGTATTGTGCTATCTGTAGTAGTGCAATGATTGTTACTATCAATTTTACATTTTTGCAATAAATTAGTGTTCCTTGAAAAATAGTATGGCGTGTTATCAAAAATCTTTAAAGTTGACATATCTATTGTTCCAAGGTCAGATTGATAAGTTTCTAACTCTTGAATATTATTACTTACAATATTGTAACTTACTAATTCATTATTATATATTGCTGTAAATTTATTGTTGTATTTTGCAATGCTGTAAATGCCGTCTTGGTTGATTGTATAAAATTTTCCGTCACTTGCGTTTAGCAAAATTAAACGAGAATGTCTATCATTGTCATACTTTACAAGTGCTACAACCCAGTTGTCATCAGTAATAACTACTTTTGTTATAAGTTCATCACTAGATGTAATCAAATCTTTATAATAAAAGTCTTTTTTATTGGCTTGAGGTTGTACAAAAATGCGTGTGTTGTTTGCAACTACTAAATACTTGTCGGTCTTGTCAATTGATTTTGGACTATTAAGTTTCATATAATTGTCCATATTAGACAATATTTCTGCATCAATATTACTTGTTTGAATATCAGCAATAGTTGCCTCCTCTGCAAAAAGAGTAGGGAAAGCAAGTATCATTATTAATAGAATCATTATAATAAAAACAAGTAATTTTTTCATTTTGCCCTCAATAAATTAGCAATAAATGCGTATTATACATTTTGATTATACACCAATTAACAAAAAAAGTAAACATTTTTACTTTAATTTTTGGTATTGTCTTGCAAGTTTACAACTTTTGTGCTACAATAATTAAGATATATATAAAGTAACACGCATTATTTTTATAGTTTATGCCGTTAAACACAAGTAAACGGCAATAAATTTTTGCGTAAAATAATTAACTTAAATGGTGGTGGCAATTATGTCTGACAATAAAAATATGAAATTTGTTAAGCCTAATCAAGACTATATGCCTGAGTGGGATAGTTCAATCTTAAACAAGGATATAGAGGAATTGGGACTAAGTGCATATACTTTATCCAAATTAAAGGCGGTTGAGATAAACCAAGTGCTTGATTTATGCAGATGTCAAATGCGTCATATGTATAAAATACCTGGTATTAGCAAGAAAAATGTATTTGAGGTGCTAAAAAAGTTGCAAGTTTTAGGCGTGGACTTTAAAAGGTCACCAGTTGCTGCAACAACTATTGAAAATGATAGTGCAGATGATAATGCTGTGGCTAGCAAAACAAACAATGCTAATCCACCAAAAAACAATAACCAAAATCAAACTAAAAATAATAAGTTTAAGGAAAATAAGCCTAACAAAAGCCAAGAAAATAAGGCAAATGCTTGCGAACAAAAGGCAAATAAACCTAATGTTGATTCAAATAAAAATGCAATTCAAGCACAAAAAAATAAAGTCAATAACAATAATAAAAAAGTTAATGAAAATCAACAATCTAATCAAAAAAATAACTTTGCTTGCCAAAAACAAAACCCACAAACACAAAATCAACAAAATATCGAACCAAAACGTTTAAAGGTAAACAGCTATGAGTTAGATGCTTTTATTAATGAAAATATATCAGTTAAAAAGACTTTAAAGCAAGAACGTGAGGAAAAAATTGCTAAAGCAATTAAAGATTTGCCACAATTAAAAAATGAGGACGGACTTTATAAGTTTTACAAGCACGGCAAATGGGGGTATAAAAATGAAGCGGGTAAAGTTGTTATTGAGCCTACTTATACCGAAGCATTTAATTTTAAAGAGGGCTTAGCTTGTGTAGAACTTAACGAAAGGTGCGGTTTTATTAATAAGCAAGGTGAGGTTGTTATTCCTATTGAATATGATACAGCTTGCAGTTTTTCAGAGGGGTTGGCTTCTGTAACTAAAGACGATAAATGCGGCTATATTGATAAAGATGGTAACATTGTATTTGATTTTATTTATCAAGCTGCAACTTCTTTTGAAAATAACATTGCGTTAGTAAAAAAAGACGGCAAGTGGGGATATATGGATAGAGCCACTGGCGAAATAAGGTTAAGATAAATTTGATAAAATATCAATAACTTTTTGCACAATATCTTAGAGCAGTTATTTGTACTTTTGTATTGACACTATTGATAATTTACCTTTCATATTTATAGTTTAAATGTTGAAAAAGTTAGTTTTTAAAAGAATAAAATAAAATTTTGAGCATATGCTGATGTCAGCATATGCTCATTTGCATACTTATGGCTAAAAATAGCAAATTTTTGTGTTCGTAAACCTATATATTTGTACTATTTAAAAATTTTGACGTAATTTATTTTGGAATGTTTTTTGTAATTAGTTAAAATATAATAGGTTAATTTTTTTAGGTTAAAATAATATTACTTTGTTGATTGAAAAGTAAGCAAGTTTTTTGTGTAAAATGGTGTTTAAAAGTACAAAAATATGTTGATACACTTAAATTTTAGGATATAATACGCAAAATGTGAAAAATCTGTCAAAATAAGTATACCTTTT
>CAJTZR010000017.1 GCA_910584035.1 uncultured Christensenella sp.
CCTGACCCCCTGCTTGCAAGGCAGGTGCTCTACCAACTGAGCTACACCCCCATAAATGAGCAAGGTATTTAATTGACTGTCCGCTGACAGCTTTTACATAATATCACACCACAATAGTTTTGTCAAACATTTTTTATAAGTTTTTTAAAATTTTTTCAACTTTTTATTTTTCCATACTTATACAAGGTATATTTTCACTAAATTTGGCAATATTAACCTTTTTTGCCATAAAATTAGAAAAGTTTTGAGTAAAAACTTGATACATTTAATATTTATTATATTTATATTATGAAAGCTGTCCATATGCTCTCACAAAATGTTTTTTTGTGGCTATGTGGATATGCAGTACCATTTAATATCATTAATTTTAATTCAAACAATAATTCCTTGCGTTAGCAATAAAATTTAATGCTAATAAATTTACTTATTTTGATTTATACTTTCTTTCTATTTACCCTTTTTTAACCAATAAAGCTTGTAATCACTACTCAAACACATATTTCAATACCAAATTATATACCAAAAATCTAATTTGCTACAAATTGTGACAATGTTCTACCTATCCGAGTCCTCACTTAAATAACTTTTTGCGGGATATATGCACAAATTCCAATAACACAAATATCATTATGCATTAAAAATCAAATTACTGAACTTTAAAATATAATATCGCATTTTATACTTAGTAATTACCTAGACCAAATAATGAATTCCTACAATTAAAACTCATTAATATTATTTATAAAGCCCAAAATGCAAAGTTCATTATTATATAAATATACAAACTTTTATATAGGTACTATATTAGTATTTAGTATTAATTATAATTTTACAAATTTATCAACACATTATTTATATTATCGGAAGTTATCGTGAAGCGTGGCGTAGCCACATTTTGCAGTAACTGATGATAATTCAAACAAGAAGTGCTTGTGTAAGCAAGCAGTATTGCACTAGCAATACAAAATTTTAAGCCCGCTTAAAATTGACTTCCTATAGTTTATATTATCTGAAGCGGTCGTCAAGCGACACGTAGTGTCATTTGACAGTAGCTGATGTTAATTCAAATAGTGTCGAGCTTGATTTATCAAGCAAAAAGCGTTAGCTTTTGTTTAAATTTGAGTTATCTCAAATTTAACGACACATTATTTATATTATAATATTAATTATCAATATATCTTGATATATCATATTATTTTTAATGTGTCTTAATTATCTTTTAATGCAAAATATGATAATAATAGTTTTTTTAATAAAATACATTAAGGAAAAGCATAAATACATAGCTATGTCTTTTTAAATACTCTGCCTTTTGCAAATAAAATGGCTTTATAAGCAATTGAATACAACAAAATTAAATCTTAATCTTACAAAAATAAATTGATACTACCAAAACAAAACTATTACTTTAAACTTTAAATTGATAAACAACACATTAAAATTTATCCATACATACACCATTGAATTATTAGATTTATATCTATTTGCAATTCCTCTAGCTTTAGCTTTTCAATATAACACATTGCAATTAAAATACAATCTTGCATTTTGCTCAAATAACATTTTGCGACAAAATTTTGTATAATAGAAAGTAACGTTACTGCATACAATATACTACCCTTAAATGTAATTTTTAAGTACAAGCTTTACTCTATTACACTTAAAATTTACATTTAAATTTTTATCATTTTTAGTATTTTATACTTAATTTGATAAATAAATAAGCAACAAAACCACACTATAATGGGATAAAAATTTTGATAAAATTGCAAATTAATTTTGCAATTTACATAGCTATTTTACCACTAAAAATTTGCCTATTTTTATCCTCAAAATTCAGTGATTTTTTGACACAAAAATTGGGCATTTTTTGCTCTAAAAATTGCATAAAAATTTGTTAGTTTTTTGGACTGATTTTACCCTAAAATTACCACTTTTACCTATGCACTTTTAGGGAAATTTTGGTTATAAATTGATTAAATATTTCCCTCTCACTACACACTGCTATAGTCGTAAAATTAAAAAAATATACGAAAATCGTAGCCAATAATTGAGTATAATTTGTAAAATTTTATTATTTTACACAAAACTGACAAATTTTAACAAAAATTTACTTAAGGCATATAAATGGTATCAAAATCAATCAAAAATGACCATTTTCACCTATTTTAGTACACGATAAATTGAAAAATAACCTATCGAAAATCGACACTTAGGGTGATTTAACTATCAAAAAATCGAGATTTACATTAATTTTCGACAAACTTTCACTTTTATGAAAATTTTGGGAAAATGTTGCAAATTTGCCAAAATTTCCTTAAATTGTATTATACATTAAAAAATAACCATATTTATTGCTTGACAAATCAGGTCACTTTTACTATAATAAACTCGTAACCGTGCATAAAAATTTTTAATGCACATTCAGACTTTTTATTGATAGGTTTGGGGAATAAATTATGTTTGAAAAATCCATCAAAAATCAGCCTGAAAAATATAGTTATACTTGATAGTTAAAATCCAAACTGAACAAGACTATCGAACGCCCCTTAAAACGGGCAACAAATAAATCTGAAAAGGAGATTATAACATGAAAAGAACATTTGGAAAAAATTTGGTTTTATTTATCCTTATTGTTTTATTCACTCTTTGTATGGCTGTCGGCTGTACTACATTGAATGTTAAACCAGTAGCAGAGAATGATAGTACACCAGTAGAGTACAATGCAGAAAGTTCTATTACTTTAGAATCAAGTCGTAAAACTATTTTGCAAAAAAATGAATTTACTCTTACTGTCACTGCAAAATTAAAGAATGACGACAATCACGACAAAAAATGGGGTGCTGCAGAATTCTACATCAAGTCTACTCTAGCTACTGCCAGTGAAGATTTCGAACTTATTGGTTATGAAGTTCCTGATGTATTCAAATTTGCAACTACTCATAGTGTTACTATGGTTGATAGTAGCTTAGGTTTCGTAAAATTCGTTATGTCAAGCCAAAGCGACAATTTAACTCAAAGAGTTGACTCAACTTACGACCTAGTTGTAAAACTTAACTTTAAGTATAAAGATGGTGCTGCTCTTCCTACTGACAACAGAATTAATTTCAATATTGAGTCTAGCACTAATAACTTTATCAGCTCTTATGACTATAAAGGCACTGCTGGTGGCGGTACTGACAAGGATATGTTCTCTACTGGTGCTGGCAACTTAGTTGACAAGACTGTAGGTGGCAGTATTCTTGTAGAAACTGTAAAGCCTTCTAATGACAAAACTTTGAAGAATTTAGTTATTATAGAAAACCTTGATGGTGAGGACGAAACAAGATTCCCATTTACAATTCGTGATACAGAGAATCCAGATAACGTTGTATTAACTGGTCATAATTACATAACTGCAAACGCTTCAAAAGATAATTTCTATATTTTGGCAGAGCCTAATAACGCTACAGCTGAAGTTAAATTAACTATTGCAGGTAAAGTTTATGAGCCTATTTCCGCAGGTTCTAGCATTTACAAAATTCCTCTAACTGGTGGTGCTGGTACTTCTGGTACAACTGAAATTCAAGTAGATGTTACTTCTTATGAGGACATTACTTCAAACACTCCAAACCCTGCAACTTATTATGTTAGCGTTAAACAAATCTACTTAGGTTTAGATGCAACTACATCTATTACAACTAATGAATCTGTTTCAGCTACTAATAAAGGTTTGAGCGAAGACACAAAAATTGAAGATTACGCTAATGAATTTGACATTTTAGTTCCTACTGGTACTGATGGTGCAACTAAAGTTGATATCAATGCTGTTCTTGCTAGCGATTATGGTATTAAAGGCATTAAGAGCATTACTGATACAAATTGTACATCTACAAGGACTGGTAATAAAATTTCAATAACTGGTATTGGTGCAGCTGCTAAAATCGTTGTAGAACTAGAAAATAATGCAGGTATTTATACTGATAGCAACGGCACAGAGGCTAACACAGAAATCACTTTCAACCTAAAACAAATTAGTGTTGAAACTGGTGTACAATCATTTACTGCTGATTATACTTATGGTATGAATGATTATCAATTAGAAGATAAGGAAGTTGCTGGTAAAGATTTCACTTTCCACCTACCAAAAGAAAGTGGTTATGCAGCTAAAGCTAATGTTAAATTAGTTGATGGTGCAACTTACAAATTAATGTTAGGTAGTGCTGAGGCTGAAAACACTGTAGATGGCGATATCAAAACTTATACTTTGAAAGAGGGTGAATATACTTTGGTTGTTACTGCTGCTGCAGGCAACACTAAAACATACACTGTTTCAGTTAAAAATGAGATTTTGGCTGGTCAAATCGTATCTTTTGAGTATAGATTAAAAGAAACTGACCCTTGGGTACACGTTTATGATAAATTAAATGGTCACGTTGATAGTACTGATACTGAATTCAATTATGGTGATGCAGTTACAGACTTGAAAGACGCATTTAAGTTCTTCCAATTGAATGTAAACATCAATGCTCCATCAGTTCAATTCAAGATTGCTATTACTGATAAATCTTCTTTAAGTGGTATTGGTAGTGGTACTCCTGCAACTGGTGATGATGTATATGGTGATTATGAAACAAAAATTTATACAATCAATGATATTAAAGTTGGTAACAATAAAAAGACAATAAGCGTTGCAGCACAAGGTGGTGCTGGTAGCAACTCTTACCCAATTGAAATTGTTAAGACTGAAGACAACTATGGCATTAAGGATATCACATTTGATTACACTGGTAGACCAGATAGTGAAATTCTTGTAGACTTTGATAAAGACTTCCCTGCTGTAGATGGTTCAAATATCCGTAACTATAAGAAATTTGGTGATGACAACACAGCAACAAATAGCAAAGTATTTGTTAAATTCAAAACAAGCCAAGTTACAATCACAATTAAAGCTGAAGGTATGAGTACAGTAGTTTACATCAATGGTGTAAGAATGGCTAGAACAAGCACTGAATCTACTGATGCTGGTGACTTCTCTTATCATACATATGTATTGAACTTGAGAGAAAGTGTTGATACTCCATTAAAAATTACTTATGAGGGTACTGATGGTTTAAAGACTAGTGAAGACGATTTGATTTTCAATATTCCAGTTAGACGTAACTCTGCTGATAGCGAAAACAAGTTAGAGACTTTGACAGTTGACTTAACTATTACTGATGCTGATGGTTCAAATGAGAGTACTCTTACAAACATTAATATTGGCTTTACAGCTGACAATTTGACACCTTCTTACCAATTACCAGAGGGTAAAGTTGTTAAGAGCATTAAGATTTCTGCAAAAGCATTTAGTGCTGAAGCTCAAGTAAATGGTACTGGTGAGTTTGACTTAACTAATCAAGCAAAAACTGGCAAATATATATTCAATGTAACTGTTGTTCCAGAAAACTCTAAGTATGGTAGCAATACTAAAACTTACAAGATTACAATTCACAATCCTGATTTTAAATTCAATCAAGATGCTACTCTATCTGAGTTGTCAATCTTTGGTAGCGATGGTGTTGATTATGCAAAAGGCAAATTGTCATCTGCAAGTAACGATATTTCAATTGAAGTTCCTTACAAAGTAAATGGCTTTAACTATGTAGCAATTCCTACTGCTTACAAAGATGCTGATGGTCAAGAACTTGCTAAAGTAAGTGTTGAATATGTTTCTGACGATAAAATTGGTACAGCAAACAATGATGGTTTATATTCATTGGTTGTTGGTGAGAAAAACGTATTAAAAATTACTGTAAATGCTGAAGACACTTCTGTTGCTCCAAACATTTACACAATTACAATTAAACGTGCTCAATCTGTTAATAACACTGCTCTAACAGGCATTAGTATCTTTGATAAATCTCAACAAGAAGTAGCACTTAATGTTGAGTTTGATAAAGACAAAACCGACTACAAGGTAAAAGCTGGCACAGCTGATAATTTCAATGACCTATCTATCCAAGCTATTGCTGAGGAAGATAATGCAGTTGTTACTTTGACAACTGGCACTACAGAAGTTAAAACTGGTGATAAAGAAGTAGTTGCTAACATTGAGCCAATTCCTTGTGGTGAAAGTAGAGTTTACAAGATTAGCGTTGAAATTGATGGTTATACAAGAGTTTACACTGTTGAAATTGAACGTGAATCTAAAGAGCCATATTTGGAAGATGTAAAAGTTACTTATAATGGCAATACTCAACCATTAGGACTATTAGATGGTTTTGAAGGTAAAGATACTAAGTTTGATAAAGATGTTACAGAATACTGGGTAAAACTTGGTACTGATGTTACATCAGTTACAATCGTTGGTGTAGTTCCAGAGCAATTTGAAGCAGACAACAATATTAGCGATACTTATTATGTATCTAATATGTTCACTGATGAGAAAGATGTATTCTTTGCATATGCTCGTGTAAACGGCAATGGTCAAACAAAGACATACAAGTTCAATATCATTAAAGCTGACGATAACAACAGCAATACAAACATTAAGTTAAATATAGCTGAAGTTAAAGACTTTGTAATGAATAATAACAAAGATTATTATGAAATCGTTGTTCCTTTCACAACTGCTGAGGTATCACTAAGTGCTGAAGCTGAAATTAAGGGTGCTAAAATTACTATCAATGGTATTGCAGCTAAAGATGTTAACAGAATTGATTTACAAGCAGGCGAAAACGTAATTAGAATTAACGTAACTGCAGTAAATGGTAAACCAAGAGAAATTGAGTTACACATTACTCGTAAAGACGCTGCTGTACAAAGCATTACTGCTAAGGATAAAGATGGTAACACAATCACAAATGACCTTGTAATTACTGATGACATCAACAAATACACTATGACAGTTGGTCACAATATTTCAGAAGTTAACTTTGCTGTTAACATTGATCCAAGCTATAGTACAAGAATTACTAACAACACTAACCTAGAGAATGGTAAAGCTACTACAGTTAAGGTTGAAATCGTTAACAAAGCAGGTCAAGTTGTAAGAACTATTGAGATTGATGTATTCCGTGAGCAAGCTCCAGCAAACTTCACAATGTGGTATATCATTGCTGGTGTACTTGGTGCTATCGCACTTATCCTACTAATCGTTGCAATCATAGCTTTCACAAAAGGTGGCGGCAGTGGTAGCAAGAGAAGAGGTAACATCAACGATATTGGTATCGGCGATTACGAATTAGACTAATAAATAACCAAATATCTTAAACCGCAACAAATGCGATTTATAGAATATTAAAGGCAAAATAGTCAAACAAGTAATTGAGGTACAAAACATAATTTTAACATTGATATAATAAGTATACAATGTATTAGAATTTTCCTCTATATTCTAACACAAAAAACACGGCTGTTCCGCAGTCGTGTTTTTGTTTATTTTTAACTTAATAAATAGAATATAAATAACTACTCTCCCCTATATTGCTATACCTATCAAATAAATACAAAAAGCTTTATAATGCATACTTAATTATATTTTGATTTATTAATACTCTATCATATAGCTTTAAATTACCAATTAAGTAAAACTAACTTAATATTCTCTATCTAATTATATTTAGTTTAGCTTTACATTCCGCCTTTATTACTACCCTACCAAACAAGTAAAATTCTTTTAACATAATTATATTTGGCTTTATTAATACTCTGTCATATAGCTTTACTTTACCAATTAAGTAAAACATACTTTATAATACATACCTAATTATATCTAGTTTATCTTATATACCACATATATTACTATACCTACTTACCAAAACAAAATAATCAAATTGTTAATTACAAGCTACTAACTTAGCTAATTTTTAAATTTTGTGTAATGTCTTTAAAAAATTCTGCACTCCATAAATTTAGCTTACTTTTATCTTTAATAAATGGTTCAACATCACTTTTTGCTTGTGTGTAATCAATCGTATCAAAATGTTCACATAATAAGTTAATCAAACTTTCATTATCAAACGTTTCACTATCAAATGGATAATTTGTTTGTTTAAGACGAGCTTTTAAATGTTCCAAATTAACACTAGCACCTTTTGAAAGGTAAAAAACATAATCATATAAATCTCTACCCTTAACACGATTTTTCCAACTTCTACAAATAACTGCGTGAATTTTCCCCGCAAATAAAGAAGGTAAATCATATATTTTCACCTTAAATGGTGATGGCAAAAGCAAGTATTTATTTTCAAAATTCGCATAATCGGGCGGATTAGTATCTACCTCAAACTTAATTTTTAATAATTCATTAGAACTTACAGAATTTTGTGCTTTAGGGTCATTATAAAAAGTTAAAATATGCTCCCTAGTATTGCCCTTTAAAAAAGCTGATTTTATAGCGGAATCTTTTGTTTTGTCCTTTTCCTCAATCGTAAAATTCAAGCCAACTGAATTTATTTGGTCTTGTAAAATATTAAAATAATCACTTAAATTGAAATCTAAATTTGGCACAAGTAAGGAAAAGTCCAAATCCTCTGAAAAGCGGTCTAAACCATAGCATATTCGCAAAGCAGTACCGCCATAAAAAGCTGATACTTTAAAAAAGCCAGCTCTTGACAAACCACACAAGGCTATTTCTTGTACAACCTCTTTTAAAGCTTGTTTTTCATCATCTATACTTGTAATATCATATTTTTTTAACATTTCATTTAAAATTGTATCCATTAGTTTAACTTCTCCATTAATTTTAGCAAATATTTTAAATTATTTACGCAATATAGCGGTGCTAAAATATCTATAGTATTTTTATTTAATTGTTTTAAAACATACATATCAATACGCAAATCGTCAAAAAGCAATGATTCCAAACCTTTTAAACTAGTTACTGGGCTAATGCTATATAGTTTATCACATAATGCTTTTTCTGGAATTGCTATTTGGTAAGAATAATCGTTTTCTAAAATTATTTTAACACCTATATTATAAACTGCGTTTGGAACGTCTCTATAAGTATACAATCCAAAATCATTTTCGTAACGTTTAGTCTTATACTTTTTATATGTTGCACTTGTATATGTTTGATAAACAGCCTCGGGTATCATTTCGTAATATGATAAAGCATAATCAAAAGACAAATAAGATGGACTATATATTACACCCGCCAACAATTTGCCGTCCGTTTTTGCATTTGTTTCATATAAACCCCTTTTTAATGGTATAAGTTGTTTTGACAATATATCTCTGCGTATTTTTCCTTTTATATCAGTATAGTCTTTATACTTTATAGCTAAGTCATCAAAAGTTAAAATCATATAATTCCCTCCAATTGGTTTTATTATATCAAACTTTCTGGAGGAAATCAAGTATTTTTTAAGTTTTTATTACAATAAATTAATAGTTAGAAAATGTCTATTTACAGATTATATTACTAAAAACACTTATCTTTTTTTATTTTACAATTTAAATTAATTGTGATTGACATATTAAAAAATTGCACTATAAATATTAGTGCAATTTTTGGAATATATAATTTTATTATTGATAAGATATTAATCACATTGGCTAATTAACAAGCCATAAATATATTTAACTCAAACATAATTTTTATATTTTAATTAGCTTAAATATTTAATGCCAAATATTGAACTATTTATTACAAAAGTTTCTTTTTATGCAATACAATGCCAACAATTATACATATCACTACTGTAACTAGTGTTACGGCTAAAAAGCCCCACCATTTGCCCTCACCTGGCACCCACGTATTCATACCCCAAATACCAGATATTAAGGTTGGAATAGAAAGCAATAATGTAATAGAGGTCAAAATTTTCATTATGTTATTTTGGTTATTGTTGATTATGTTTGCATACCCCTCCATAGTAACACTCAAAATCTCTCTATAAATGCTTGTCATTTCAATTGCTTGTTGATTTTCGACAGCAACGTCCTCAATAAGTTCTTGGTCTTCCTCATACTTGATAATAGCACTTGTTTTAATCAATCTATTGATAACCAAGTCATTACCCTTTAGTGAGGTACTAAAGTAAACCAGTGAGTTTTCTAGGTCTAGTAGTTGAAACAATTCCTTATTACGGGTTGATTTATGCAATTCTGTTTGAATACGTCCACTGGCTTTATCAATTTGTTTTAAGTATTGCAAATACTTTGTACTTGCGTTATAAAGTGCTTGGAACAAAAACCTTGAACGTTTGTTTGTTGAAAAAGTTTTAACTCTGCCGATAGTAAAGTCTTTCATTACTGCAGTATCTTTTAAGCAAACAGTAATGGCAAATTTATCTGTCAAGATAAAGGCTAATGGCAAAGTTGAATAAGAATAGTAGCCCCCCTCCTCTTCTTCAATGATAGGGATATCAAACAAGACTAAAGAATAATTATCCTCAATCTCAATACGTGAACGCTCTTCATCGTCCAGAGGAGCTTTGATAGCACTCTCGTCCACGCCTGTTAATTTAGCAACACTTTCAATTTCCTTATCAGTAGGGTTGACAAGTCTTATCCATTTATTATTAAGCATATCACGATTGTCCATCGTGTTAAAATCGATTTCAGTTACTTTTTCTTTTTCGTCAGTGTAAAATAGTTGAATCATTGATTATACCTCTTTTAATTCTTTTAGTAGCCATCACGCAAAAAATTGCATAAAAATAGCGTGTTCATTACCACGCCACTACAAAAAGTCAATTAATCAGCAATAATCAGTTATTGCCGTGGCGTAGAATTATTAAGTTAAGTTTTGGTAAACACCTCGAATCTGCGTCCACAGTCAAAAACCCTCCATTAGTTCAAATCTTGCTACCAATTCATTTTACGTATATTAATCAAATTTTTGTTACAATATTTTGTTACGTTGATAAAAGGGTGGCAAAATTCACCTTTACTTTTATATAATAACACTATTTTTTCGATTTGGCAATCAATTTTGTAATATAAAAGAATAAAATTTGTTAGCTATAAATAATTATCTAGACATAGTGTTATAAAAAAGCTAGATAATTAGCTTTTGGTACAACTTGTAACAAGCAATCTATAAGTTATTTTACTAGTAGAAAATTTTAATGGAACCTTTCAATACACGTTAAAGAATTCTTGCATTTGATACTTTTATCAATCTTTGTACAATTTAGACTTAGACGCTAATAAAATACTTTATTTAACTTAATACAACAATAAAGTTGACATATAAAAATATATTCACTTTTTACGAAGTGCGGTTATACAAAATAATTGTGTAGTTAATTTTATTCAAGTAAGATTTTAGCTGTATCATTTTTTTAAATTATTCACATTTAATTTATTATTTACCAAAATAACAAGAATTAAAGTAAAAATCCCCCACAACCTTTTATGGCTAAGGGGATAATTAGATTTTCAATAGTGTTTAACTACTTTGTACCATAGTTTTGCAATAAAATTTTAGCTAAATTTAAAATCTACAATATATATTTAAGAGTTATAATTGCATAATTTTATAATATTTTTCGTTTATTAGCACTAACTAGAAATAGCAAAAATTCTATATAACAATTTGTGAACAAAATCAATATAGCAATTAGTGAATATAATCAATAATATTAAAGTAAATATATTAACAAATAACTAAAACTAAATATTTTCAATTAAAACACTTTTCAAGTTCGCACCTATCTGCAAGCTCTTATTGCGTGAGGGATAATTGCAAACGTAAAATATTTTTAATTAAATCAACTAATTATTTTTTTTACATTTGCAAATAAATAAAAGAATTAACAAAGCAAACATATAAAAATTTTACACAATATAGTTATTTATTCTTGATACAATGTTTTCCAAACGTAGTTGGTCAGCTGTACTATTGTAATTTGTTGACGCAATGCTTAGCAAGCCGTCCTTAAACATACCTAATAGCTCTTTAGACGCACCGCTCTCTATTAAGCCATAAACTACTCGTCTTAGTTCGTCAATGCTGTCTATAGCCTTATTTTCGCTCTTATTTGCAAGTTTTTCCTCTATAGCCTCTGCTTTTCCGTCATCAATATATCTTGAAATGATTTCAGTATAAATTTGAAGGTCAATATTTTTATATTTGTTTGCAATATAATACATTTGCAAAGCCATAACAATCAAAACAGATGCACCATAAAACAAACTAATTGCAAGGTATAAATTATTGCTTTCTAGATAAAATGTTTCAAGAGCAATAGTAACAATAGCCAATACCGCACCAATACCATAAACTGAAAGATAACCTATAAAGCCGTTTGAACAACTTCTGTCTGAAACTCTAATTAAAGTTCTTTTCAAGTTAGTTTGAGTTTGAGTATTTGGATAAAAAATATATTTAATGCAAGCTCTTTTTACTTGACCTGGCATTTTACTCAAGCACATTTTATTAAAATGTGTAAAATTACCTTTTTGAATTACTCCAAACCTAGCTGTAAACATTTTCAAATTACGAAAAGTTCTTACAAGTTTAATATCGCTACAAGCTGTACCATTTACAATTAGAGCCACTACAGCCGCAATTGTAAAGATAACAAATAGTAACACTGCTATAATTGTTCCATTAATAATATCACCCCAATAAAGGTTTCCGCCCTTAAAAACATCTAAAAAGTTTTCAAATTGAGATAAAAAAGAATCGTACCACATATCTTTCTCCTTATAATTGTATTATGTAGTACGATTTAAATTTTAATACCGATTTTCGAATGGTTTTTATATCATTTTTCTATCATATGTCTTATAAATTTTATTAATCAAGTTGTAGTTCAATAACTTTGCCACGACCAATTACAAATAACATTGCCTTGTCCACCTTTCTGCCAATGCCCTTTTGCACTGCCATTGCATAAAGCTTCAATTGCATTTTGTATCTTTCCAAAAGTACCAAATCGCTCTCGTCCGACTTTTTGTAATCAACAATCCAAACTTCCTCACCAACTATTAGCAAGTCAATGCTACCTTGTACAAGCACTTTATCCTCAATATCCGTATCCATAACGTCACAAGCTTTTGCATAAAGTGTAAACTCTTGCTCACGATAACATTTTGACTTACGAGCATAGTCAAAAACTTTGCTATTTAGAATACTTAAAATCTCATTTGAATCAATGCTCTGCACATCTTGCTCTGTCAATATACCGCAACTAACAAGCCTATTAATCTCACTATTAACTTTATCTAATGTGTTAGCGTTAAAGTCAATATTTTCAAGCACACTATGGTAAGCTGTACCTCGTTTTGCTCTATCAATGTCAGAGAGATTTTCTTCCTCCTCCCTTTCCTCATATTCGACAAAAATCGAGTTTTTATTACCACCTTGTTTATTTATCTCCGTTACCGTATATTTTATACTTAAATCTTGAGCTTTTTTATTTTTATATTCAAAATCTAAATATTTGTCAATGCAGTCAATACTTTCACCCTTATATTTCATAAAAGTATACCTTTGCATATTGCTTTTAGGTTTTTCCTCTTCTTCTTTATGTGAAACAATGGAATTTTGCAATTTTGGATTACTTTGCGAAGCAATCAATACCCAATCTAAAAAGCTGTTGGACTTTTCAAGGCTTGGTGCTTCCAACTCTTGTGCTTTAGTCGAACCAGTTAGAATAATATGGTTTTTTGGTCGTGTCAATGCAACATAAAATAATCGCATTGCCTCTGCCTTATCCTCTAGCCTATTCTTTTCAAGCAGTACATCAAAAGCCAAATTACTCCTTGATGTCATTGTATCCTCATCAAAATAGTTGATTGCAATACCTGCGTCCTTATTTATTTGAATTTTAGGCATTGACAAGCCTTTGCTATTATCCAAGTCCTCATCAATATTGCAGACAAAGACAACGGGGAACTCCAGTCCTTTGCTTTTATGGATAGTCATTGCACGCACCATATCGCCACTAGCACCGCCCTTGATTTCCATTTTTTCGTCAGTTAAAGTTGCGACATACTCTTGCAAGCTATATCCGCTAGACAAATCACCTAATGTTGCAAGATATGTCTTTACTGCGGTTAGCTTAAACTCACCGCTATCTTGAGTCAAAATGTATTTATCAAAACCGCAATCGTATACAATGTATTCTGCCAAATCTTTTATGCTCATATATGAGGCTTTTATACGCAAATTTTCGATAAATTTATACATTTTATGAATATCTTGATTATTTTCTTGTTCAGCTTTAACAGCCATCCAAAAATATTCCGCTTTAGGTTGCTTTGCACGAATATCCAACAAATCGTCATAGTCCATACCCACAAAATAACTAACAAGCACAGCTGAAAGTGGATAATCTTGCATATCGTTAACAACTAGTCTCAAAACATCCTTTATAATCTCTACCTCATATACCCCTTGCTCTTTAAGCAATGGTGCTATGTCAATAGGTATTTTTGCGTCTTGAATAGCCCTCACAACTTCACGCACATTCGGCTTACCAGAGCGTGCTAGCAACGCAATGTCGGAAAGTCTAACATTCCTCATTCCCTTAATTTCGGTATCGTAAACTTTATAGTTTTCCACAATATGCCTTATTTTGTTTGCGATAAATGTGCCCTCTCTATATGCAGTGCTAATATCACTCTGCTTTGGAATATCGTCTTTTACAGAATATACCTTGTCAAATGTAATAGTCTCTTTTTCCTCTTTTTCAGGTTCGTGGAAAATATGCACCTCATAAGATTCGGCTTGTGGCTCACCAAATTTAGCACCATACACAAGTTGGTCCGTGCTTTTATAGTCAATACCGCCATACTCTTTTGTCATAACATCATTAAATATTACATTAACAAAATTTACAATGCCCTCGTCACTACGATAGTTATTATCTAATCTTATTGTACTGCCGTGTTCCTCATTCGCTTTGTAATCATTGTATTTGTCAAGCAATATTTTAGGCTCAGAAAGTCTAAACCTATAAATACTCTGTTTGCTGTCACCAACCATAAATAAGTTGTCGCCATTAGATATATTAGTGTAAATTTCCTCTTGAACATAGTTAGTGTCCTGGTACTCGTCTACGCAAATATAGTCATATCTCATACTCAACTCTTTTTGAATATCCTTATCGCTAAGCAATTCTATCACTGCTCTTGGAAAATCTGCAAAGTCATACTTGCCCGCCTTTTCCTTAAGTCTTGTATACTTTTCTAGAGTTGTTTTGTACAAATTAACTAACAATTTAATATCTGCAATAGTTCCCTTATGCAAAGTTTGTACAACATTTAATGGCTTTTCAAATTTGTTTTGCAACCAAATAATGTTATTTTTCACCTTGTAAAAGTCAACAGAATATCTATCCCAATCAATATCCACATTCTTTTTTGCTCTTTCTTTTTTAACAAATTCTATAGATAATATAAGTTTTCTAAACTCGTCATAATCTTTTTTCGCTTTCAACCCCTCAAAAAAAGTCAAATATTGCTGATATATCTCTAATTTTTTTGTACCATCTTCTGGGCGTTCATTAGCGTAAATTTTCATAAACTCAACAATTTCGCTCAAAGCCAAGCAACAAGAGTCCACCTTCATATCAACCATTTCAAATAAATATGTCATAATTGTTGATTTACTTATATCATCGGTGTAAACACCACTAATAACTTTATCAAGCCACGCCATTCCGCCCGATTGAGTTGCAACATAGTTATGTATTGCGGTTATTTGGCTAAGCAACTTATCCTCACCACCAAACTTCAAAGCTAAATCGAATATCTTGCTACAGCTCTCTTTCAGCTCACCCATAGCACTCTTGAAAGCTTTACCAAACATTATTTTCTTTTCCACTTCGGAAGTTATATCCGCACTAGGATTGATACCTATTATTTGAAAAAACTCGCTTGATGTTCTCTTGCAATATGAGTCATTTGTAATAATATTACAAAATGGCAATCTGTCAATTTGTTCCTTAATAAATTCTTGCTTAGAATAGTCAACCTCATTTAGTCTTTCCATAAGCTTTTTATACATTTTAGCACGTATTTCCGCTGCAATAGAGTTATTAAAAGCCAAAATAACTATCCTATCAATAGCAGTTCCTTCCTCTATCATTCCAAGCACACGCTCAAGCATAACAGTAGTTTTGCCACTGCCAGCAGAGGCAGAAACAATCATATTGCCCTCTCTATGGTCTATTATTTTCTGTTGTGCTTCATTAAACTTCAGTTTCGCCATTCTGCTTTTCCTCATTCCTTGTAATCACAATTTGCTTGCCGCCCTTTTTACGTGCATTTTGAGGGTCATTTTGCCTTAAACAAATTTGTCCATACTCGCACCCGTCACAACTTTCTGGCTTAGCCTCAATATATCCGCTTTCAATCTCACTAATTGCTTGTGCAACTACCTTATCCGCATACTCGCACAAAATATCTAGTTCTTGCTTTTTCAATCTGTTTTTATCCGTCAATTCACCTTTGTAAAATTTTAACGGCAAGGAACATAGCCTTTCATCTTGATATTTATTATCAAAATGTGAAATAGCATTATCCAAATCACGCACAAAACCAGAATATTTATAAACAGCACTATCCTCACCCTTAGCATAGCTATATGGCATAGGTAAATACAACAACGCAAACGGCGTCACCTTTGATTGATGCATATAAGCATTAAGATATATTAGTAATTGCACTCTTTCGCCGTAATACACCTCTTTAGCACTGCAACTAATTTTACTCTTGGACTTGTAGTCAATAATGGCAACATAATCGCCAAACTTATCTACCCTATCAATTTTACCTCTAACATAATACTGATTGTTACCAACCTCAATAGAATATGCGGGAATATCAGAGTACTCAAACCCAAAAGTAAGCTCTGTTTTTTCAATCTCAAAGTCACTACGACTTGCCACCGCAACAGCTTTGTACACCACATACTCCGCTCTTTTAAATAATGAATTTTCTAGTGTGTTTTTACTATAAGACTTACCAACCGCCTTAAAACTCTCTTCCAAAATAGTTTCTCTGCACAAATCATTAGCTATTTTCTTAATTTCATTTTCGGGCAAGCTCAAATCTTTATGCCGTCTAAAAAACTTTTCAAGTATCCTATGTACAAAGCTACCCATAGTAGCAATATCTAAACCGCCGTTTTGGTTCTTTTTCAGTCCCAACATCCTCTCACAATAAAACTTAAATGGACAATCAAGATACCTTTCCACTGCTGACACACTTGCAAAAAGTTTATCCTCCGTTTTACCCCAACATAAATCATTAGGTTTAACATATTTAAAATCTTTTTCTTTTATAATATTTTCATATTTAAACTGACCATCTAGTTTGGTATACAAATAATCAAAAACATTTCTATCACCAATATCAATACCACGCATTCTTTCCCCAAAATAATTGGCTAATTCTTGTTTTGCGTTGCTTTTAGTACCGATTTTCATAGCATAATTTGAATAATTCATATTAATAGTATTACTATCACCAACCAATTGTTCACTTTTTATATTCAAAATATTGCAAACATTTTTTACAACAATTGAACAATCGCCTACCGCTTGATTATATGTTATTAAAACTTTTTCACCATTAGCAAAAAGCTGTACTGCCTCAAATTTTTCATTGTAGTTTATATCCATAATATTTGGCGTAAACTCAATGCCATTACTAGCAAGCAACTCTAACTCATTATAAGTAAACAAACCAATTGAACTGCTTTCTCTAACAATAACACTATCATTTGCCCCCATAACAACTAACAACTTTGGATTGCCTACTTGTTTCTTGTCGCTAATAATATTAATACTATCCATTTGTTGCTTTCCGCCACAAACCTTGCTAACTGTTAAAACATTTTGTAACGCACCATATACATCTAAATTAGTAATTACACAAGCTACTTCTTGTACACTTTCAATTATACTAAGTACTTTAGAATAAGCAAGTTCTGACATATATCTTGCGTTTTCGCCACCAACTGCTTGCAATTTATTTAAATAAATGTAATAACTATTACCACCAATAATTTTATTAAGGTAATTTGTTACACATTCAATAGCAAAACTACCGCAACCGCTTTCACACTCACCAAGTACTCCTACTAATTGCACTAATTTAGCTCTTATCTCGTTCGCTTTCTCAAATAAACTATCACTACTACACTCAAAGTTAGTTAAAAATTGCTCACCATCTATATTGTACTTATTAACATACAATTCAAATTTGTTTATATCATCATTGCAAAAGTCTAATAGCTGATTTTTACTTAAATCTAGCATTGCAGACTTATCAAAACCGCTTTTTAAAATTTCAAAGCCTTTAAGAAGTAATTTACAAATAGCAAAATCAACTAATTTATAACTATTCTTTAAGTAATATGGCAATTCAAAAATTTCAAATTGTCTTATAATATCGCTTTTGTATCCCTCAATGTCAGGGCATAAAATTGTTATATCCTTATACCTATAACCTTGTTCGACTACTGCCTTTCTTATTTCTCTACAAACACCTTTAACTTCAAGTAGTATATTATCTGCGTGTCTAACCTCAATACTGCCATCACAAATTGCTTTTTCACTTTGATTGTATCCATAAAGATTATTTACTAATAAATCTCTAATCAATTCACTCGTTTTATCGGCTTGTATAAATTCCAATGCAAAGCCATTTACACTTAAATTTTTGCAAAAATCTATCAAAAATCGAGGGTAAATGCGTTTATTATCACTATTCTCATTGCAAACAATACCTATAACCAGACTTTGACAAGCCTTTGAAATAGCATTTAACATACGTAACTCTTCCGCTGTCATAATGCTAAAATCTACCACATAAAAGTTTGCATTTTCTGGCAAAACTCCGCTCAAATCAGTTATAGAAAAGTTGTTGTATGTAATGTGTTTATCCAAATAAATATCTGTAATTGCCTTATAATATTCCTTATATAAAAAAGCAATATCCAACACTTTTGCACCTAAAATACCACCTATACTTTTCCCGCATTCTAGCAATTTAATTGGATTGATATTACTGCTTGCAAGCTTGTCTATCATAGCAAAAATCTCTGATATAGCACCATTGTTACAAACAATCTTTCCAAACGATTTTAATGTGCTACTATTCTTTGTAGCTATGCTTTTTAAAATCATTTCACCTTGACTTGCGGTTATAAGTTTTTTATCTAATGGTAAAAATTCTTTTGCAAGACTTAGCAAACTCATAACTTTAAAGTTAAATGCACAGCTCTCACCTAACTCAATCATTATTTGACATTTAACAAAATTAACCATATTATCTGGACAAATAATATAGTTCACCTTATCAAGCGATAAATTGTCTTTTAAAATAGCCACCACACTCTTTCTCACTAGCGAATAGGTGCTACCGCAAATAGCTTTAATAGGCATTTTTCTACCACCTCTATTTTTGTTGTTATCATTATATCACGAAATCGACAACCTTTTCAAGGTAATTTTTAAACATTTTTATAATAAGCGGTTAAAGTAATTGTTTTTTTTATAAAAATATGCTAAACTTACTATGTAATAATTTTAATCATTAATAAACGCAAAATAAATTGAGGTATATATGAAAAAGAAAATCTTGTTATCAATATGTTTAATCGCACTTTTATCGGTTGTTTTGGTTGGTTGTATTAGCAAGCCACCTCACAAAACTTTTAGTGACCCTTGGGGCGATTATGAACAAATCACTTATGATGTTACTCGCACACTTGGTGATACAAAATACACTGGCATTAGCACAATCACTACTCAAAGAGTAAACTATGCTGATACAGATAACAAAGTTACAATTGGTGACCGTAACCTAGCTAACTTTTCTGGAACAGTTATTACCATTGATACGGCTTTAAATGACGGCAGTACAATGTTTGCAACAGTTGCTTTCAAATCTTCTTTTGAACCAGTTGCTAGCTATAAAAAAATTCATATTACTGGACACGAAGGTTTTTCACCAAACAAAGACATTAATCAAGTATCACAAATCTATTATGAGGACGAAAAATGTAAATTTTCAACTAACTTTGATGGTGTAGAAAATAGTGGTGAACTTAAAACTGATAAATGGATAAAAAAACCTTTTTATGATAACTTAATGCTTTACCACATTGCAAGAAGTAGCTACCTTGATAATAACTTTACAGCAATAACTACTAGCGTGCTAAGCATTAGCGACTCAAAAATGAAAACATTGACAGCTTCTATTACTGAAGCTAACCAATTAAAAAAGATTTTTGATAGTAGCGAAGAGGTAATCAAAGCAGACGTAGTTAAACTAAGCTTAAATCAATCATTCCCAGGTAGTGGTAAGCCAATGGAAGTTACAATTTCTAAAGAGCCAGAGGCTAAAGATTATTGCGGAATTACAATTCCAGCAAACAGAGTTCCATTAATCATTAGTGAGGGTGATATGGTTTACAAAATCAAATCTTTCACAAGCGAAGCACCAAAAGCATAATAACATAAACATAATAAACAAAATATAATAACAAAAACAATTCCCTTTTTAACGATTAGTTAAAAAGGGAATTTGTATTATAACATTCTATTATCAAATTGTTAATTTAGTAAATTGAATAGCTACCTCATCAATAGAAACCTTATTTTATATAATGTGTTTATCAAAAAAATCTGATTACCTATCTTTTTTAAATATCAATTATTCAAATTGATTGTAATATTGAAAATATTATAACATTGACTAACTAATTAAATTATTGTAAACATAAAGCTACTTTGTATTTATCAATAAATTATATTGTTTACAAGCCTTAAGCTTTTTGGTATTTAAAAACATTTACACTACTTGCAAATCTTGTTATTTTAATATTCATCAATTATTGCATTTATCGCACGCCTTAACTATTCTAATTTATTTAATATTATTCTAGATAAATGTAATATTTCCAGTTACGATTTGCTAATGTTTAAAGTTCAATCAAAAATATTTTTCTATATTATCATTACCGCAAGTAACTTCCCAAAGTATGTTACTACCCGCACTGCTTACACCACCCATATTGTTTATCAACATTGCAAGTTGTAAATATGGCTTATCCGCTATGCTTGTAAACAAAGTATTATAATTTATAACACGCCTTAAGTAATTAATATCTGCGGAATTTATCTTGCCGTCACCAGTTAAATCTCCTAGCACTGACAAATAAATAGTTTCCTCTATTTCTCTTGCCATACACTTTATATACCAACCAGTTCCAACTGCAAATTCCATTCCGTTACTTGAATTTACTCCACTTACAACGGCTCCGTTTTCATAAACCAAATCGCCAGTATTAGTATATAGTTGCAAATCAGCAAAATTATATGGTGCTAAATTTTCAATAAAGCTATCTATGCTTGTCATAGGTGATATTTTACCTAATACAAAAGTTGTTATATCATTATCGTTATAGCCGTGCAATTTTTCGTTGCCGTCATAATTTTTGCGATAACCATTTTGCAAAAACATAAAGTCATAAATTGCCTTGTTATCTTGCTCAAACATAAGCTCACCAAAACTATTTACCACCGCTTTATGAGTATCAAAACCGCAAGTAAAGTATTTACTTGGGTCTAAGCCATTATGGTCATATGTTGAATATGATGATGTAAATGAATGGAATAGTCCAGTTTTATTTAAAAAGATAATTTTTATAGGTTTTTGGTTAGGATTATCAGGATTCATTTTCAAAGCTGATTCAATACGAATTCTTCCATTTGACTTAATTTGAATATCTGCATCCTCACCTTTTTCATTCAAATTATTACTCATATCCAAAAAACCGCCAATTTGCAATTTAGATGATTTTGCACCTGCACCTTTTTCAGAAAAGTCAATACCCGCACCACCCAAAGGTGAATAGTTATCTCTAAAAATACAATCTTGCAAATATACTTGAGTATAAAAGCAAATTTGTAGTCCGCCACCACTATCATTAATACTAGTATTATAAGTTGTCAATGTCTTATTCCCAATAAAAGATACATTGTAAAAATCTATAATAGTTCCGTGGGTATTACCAGTTGCATAAACGCCACCACCAGCGTGTAGGCTTGAAACATTCCCCTCTATCCTAACATTTGTAAGTTTTAGTCTTTCTTGTGTATTTAAATACAACGCACCCATAGAGTTTTGGCAATTTTTATAAACTACACAATTTGAAATATTTGCAACATAACTCAAATACAATGCACCGCCTCTGTCTTTTGCACGATTGCCTACTAACATTCCCCCTGCAATATTAGCATTAACACTTGATGACACATTGCCACTACTTGAGTCTACACTTTCATTACAAGCAATAACACCTCCGTTTATAATTAATTTACCATCAGCACCACTTGCGTGAATTGCTCCCCCAGTATGTGCCAAATTGTTACAAATCATACCTGAATTGAATTCTAATGTAGCATTATAAACAACTATACCACCGCCAACCCAATTATTTTTTGCTCCGCCGATATATCCAATTCCAGTATTTGCAATTATTGCTCTAAAAAATTCTTGACTATCTCTTGCCCAAATATCTCTATTTTGTGCATCATCAGTTGTAAACTGCTCATAGTGCAATAAGGAATCTGCAAGCTCCTCAACCTTATCATAAACAGCTTGAGCATCTCTCTCAAAAACACTATCCATAATTCTTAAGGTCGCCCCATATTCTACTGCCAAAATATTTCCAGCATCAACTTGTGCAGATAAATTTCTTGTAATTGAATGTCCATTTAAATCAATAATAATTCTTTGGTAGTTTTCTACACTCAAATAACTATCAAGAACCCAATTTGCATTCAAAACTATTTTGACAAATTTATTTAAAGTGTAGGACTCTTGCCTAACTTCATTCCACTTTGTAATAATTTGTGCAGATGTTCCTTGAATATCTGTATATGTCTTGCCAATATCAGTAATAGCTCTATCATCTGCAGTAGTCATTTGCTCTGTATCTAATTGCAATTTAGCACTTGGCTTAACACCGTTTATAGCAAAAACACAACCAATAACCATAAGACAAATAATGGCTACCGCTAAAAAGATTATTCCTACTCTTTTTATGTTTTTTATCATAGCAAAAACCTCCTATTTTTAGATACATAGAATACATATATCTATGTACATAAATTAGGCTTTTCGGCTATGTTTTTGTAAGATTTTTGTTAACTTTATTTAT